>JBCCDL010000203.1:0-8540 GCA_039030815.1 Cyanobacteria bacterium P01_A01_bin.83
ACTCTCAAAGTCATTTCTTCTCTAAACATTTCCGCGATCGGAAATTGCTCAACACCAGAAGTCAAATCCTCCACCTCTTCGTCGGACATTCCTCGAAAAAGATGGCAGAAAACCAGACAGTACTTACAAGAACAAAGTCGTTTTCTTCTTTCTATGACTCCTTTGATTTTAGTGTTTATCATCACTGAAATACTTTTTTGGCTTGACAAACAATCATTTACCAGTGTTTTGGGTTTTGCTGGAGTGTTGGGAAACTCTTTGGTTGGGGGTATATTCCCCGTGCTGCTGCTGATCTCTAGTCGGCGTAAGGGGGAAATCTTACCAGGGAAAGTTTATCAACTGCTTAATTCCTCTTGGTTATTAGGCAGTATCTATAGTTTCTCAATCATAATTATTCTCAGTCACGGTTTGTTCATCTGGCAAAACTCCCTGGCTCGCATCAGTGCTTTGATGGTCACCATCTTATGTTTGGTAGCAACTTCGCTTATGCACTTTACAGGAGCTTTTATCCCTCGTACTGTCATTGAGATCCAAGCAGAGGAGCGAAAAACTGGGCAAGGTTTGCTCAAAATAACTATGGGAGGTCAACCAAAAATTACTAATGTCAAACTGGGATATCTAGAAGGAGAACAAAGTTATCATGCTGCCTCTATCAAAATCCCCGCCCTATCTTCACTTCAGTATGTGACTTTTCAACTACCCACCAAGCAAATGGAGGAATTGAAACTCTGGTTACATAAAAACCAAGTTACCAATAAATCAGAAAATTCGCCTGAATTTCTTGAGATCTATCAAGAAAACAATAAAATGCTGTTTTTCAATCTTAAATTATTGGGAGACAAAGTTTTATTTCCCCTCAAATCTCGGAAGTGCTGGTGCAAATTAAAGTTTTCCGCAGCCAGGAAAATTGCCTAATCGGCAAGTAATGTAATTAATCATCATAAAATTTAGAGTACTATTATGTGTCAAATAATTTCTGTTCATTCATTTCGTGGCGGTACAGGTAAGTCCAATTTAACGGCTAACTTAGGTGCAACTCTGTCAATGCAAGGAAAAAATGTTGGTGTGGTAGATACGGATATACAGTCCCCAGGAATTCATATTATTTTTAATTTAGACGAAGATAATATGAAATATTCTCTCAATGACTATCTTTGGGGTAATTGCAGCATCAAAGATACCGCTTACGATGTGAGTAATATTTTGCCCGCAGATAAAAACAATGGCAATCTTTCCCTCATCCCTTCGAGCATCAAAGCAGGTCAAATCGCTCGAATTTTGAGAGAGGGATACGATGTCGCTCGATTGAACGATGGATTAAATGAGCTAATTAAAGCTTTAGATTTGGACTATCTGTTAATTGATACTCATCCTGGTCTTAATGAAGAAACTTTGTTATCAATCGCTATTTCCGATATTCTCGTGGTGATTTTACGTCCAGATCGGCAAGATTTTCAAGGAACAGCAGTAACTCTAGAAGTTGCTCGGAAGTTAGATATGAATAATATCATGCTAGTAGTGAACAAAGTCTTATCTAGTACTGATTTAGATGCCTTAGAACACAGTATGGAGACAACCTATAAAACTCCAGTATCGGGTATTATCCCTCTTTCGGAAGAAATTGCCGGACTTGGAAGTCGAGATATTTTCTGTTTGCATCATCCCAATCATCCTTTAAGCCAGACCGTAGCCAATATAGCAACAGATATCATTGAAAAAAAGTTTAGACTGACAGTAGGAGCTTAAAATGCTGGCAAAATCATCGGGATTCCGCGCCAAACTACTCGAAGCTTACGGTGCCAAAACCAAAGAAATCGCCGAACTATCAGCATATAATCAAAACATCTTCCAGCACGATCTTTTAGCTTCATCTCAGACTTTTCCTTTAGAACCTGAAGCCCATCTGGCAGTCTGGTGGGAATATCTGGAAACTGCTCAAAGAAATGGTGTTTGGGCAACGCTTAAAAATATCTTGGTTCAGTTGAATTTTCCGATTCAAGCAGGCATTAGCCAAACAGAAGCTTATCGTTCGGTTACCCTCAGAGGGCTAGATCCTAGCACCATCCCCGAAGCGACAGGTCTAGTACTCCAACAGCCAGAACAGCTCAAATTAAAAATTCATCATAGTCTGGCTGGGGCAATACCTGTATTACTTCCAGGTAATCGAGAAGACTTTGAAACTTTAATGAGAGCCTTGACCAAGCGTAATGAACCCGTACCAATTCCTTCTTCTATGGGTGCGTGTATGGTAGCTGGTTATAACAATTGGGACAGGATTCGCAGATATCGCCAACAGTGGTGGCAAGAAAATCCTGACAACTGTAGTGAGTTTGCCTGGAAACAAGAATTTAAAAAATTAATTCCTCAGAAACATCTTTATCACGATCGCTTTATTATCTTGAGCGATGGATTTTATAGTAACGTTCCTCCAGAACATTTAAAATTGACCGCATCCCAGTGGCGCAGCTTCTCTGTAACCATTCGTTTAGAACATGAATGCACCCATTATTTTACACGTCGTCTGTTCAACTCCATGCAGAACAATCTACTAGACGAACTGATTGCCGACTATCGAGGTATAGTTGCTGCCCTTGGTTACTATCGTGCGGACTGGTTTTTACGCTTTATGGGCTTAGAATCTTTGACCAATTATCGAGAGAATGGTCGATTGCAAAATTATCGGGGTCAACCTCCACTATCAGATTCTGCTTTCAAAATCTTACAGGCATTGGTTGTTGCTGCTGCGAGAAATTTAGAATATTTCGATCGCCACCATGCAGAAGAATTAAACCAAAGCCAAAATCAACCCTTGATCTTGATTGCTTTAACCTACCTAACTCTCGAAGAATTAGCATCTGACCTAGCCTATAACCGACTCCAACAAGTTTTTCGGCAACTACAGGCTAAATCTGCATAACCTACTCATCCAAATACCTATCTAACTGGTATCAAAACCATGACTGAAACTCTACTACAAGAATTAAACAATAGTGATATAGATTGGATAATTGCCACTGGTAAGCAACAACAAATCTCGGCTGAGACAAAACTAATGTCTGGGGGGGATATTCTCAAAAATTTTTATATCCTTCTCGAAGGAAGTGCTTCTGTTATTCTGACTCAGGAACAAGATAGTCCTCTAACTCAAGCTTTTGCTACCTTAGAAGGAAAGCAAGCTTCGGGTCTGGAAGTTATGCGCTTATCTCCTGGGGAAGTAGTTGGTGAAAATATCTTTACAGAACTCAAGTCCCAGGCGATCGCGGTCGAAACCCTAGAGCAATGTTTAGTCATATCGCTTTCATTGAGAGAATTAAAAACTAAAATACTCGGAGATAAGGGGTTTGCTGCTCGCTTTTATCGCTCGATCACCATTTTATACTTAAATCGACTTCAACTTTTACTCGAACGCCTCGGTCGCAGGAACTTCTCTAGGAGTCAGACTGTCAGAGACGTACTGCATATCTTTAGCAAACTACACGATAGCGATCTCGATTGGGCGATCGCCAATGGAACTCTGAAGAAAATTTCAGCTCAAACTAGCTTAATTCGTCAAGGAGGGCCTGTTGATGCTTTGTATATTCTGCTAGACGGACAGATGAATATTGCCCTAGAAAGCGAGCGACACAATCCTCTGACTAATATTTTTGCCACTTTAGAAGAGACGAAGCCTGCTGAAAAAGAGATTGCCAAATTAAATAAGGGACAGATTATTGGAGAAACATCTTGTCTCGATGGACGTTCCTCCTATGCAACCATAACCGCCCTCGAAGATTCGGTATTACTTGCTTTACCACGACCTTTGTTGATTGCGAAACTACAGCAAGATCTAGGCTTTGCTGCGCGATTCTATTCAGCGATCGCAGCTTTACTTGCCGATAAACTACAGGAAATTATCAGCAGGCTTAGTGTTGGTAGACGTACCTATGTTCGAGGTAAGTCATTGAATGAGAAGATTCGCTATGAAGATGAATTAGATACAGATACTCTTGAACAAATGTCCATAGCAGCAACCCGATTTGATTGGATGTTAGAAAGATTAAGAGCTGATTCCTAAATTGATACTCCTCGCTTCAATTGAGCAAGGATTCTGGTTATTAGTTATTAGTTATTAGTTATTAGTACAAAACTAACTACTAAAAACGCGGAACTACGTTCCATCGTCTGCGAAGCAGACTACGAATCTTCGATTCGTGCAGTAAATATCCCTTAAGGGATACAAAGGGCTTGCCCGCATGTGTTTAAATCCAGAGCGACGGTAAATATTAAGTCAGCTAGATGTTAATTACAGCGAGGATTTCAGGCGACTATAAGTTCAATTGTTCCAATTTAGCGATCGCTTTAAACTATAAAATGTCTATTAAAAACGCTAAGGCTCTCTACACCAAGCTTTTGGCAGATGAAGAATTTAGAAGAAAATTGGAGGGTGCAAGCAGTTATTTACAGCGGGTACAAATTTTGCAGTCTGCTGGTTTTTCCTGTACTCCAACAGAATTGAATATTGCTAAAAATGAAATGTTGCAGTTCGATCAAGGTAATCGAGATTTGAGTGATGTGGAACAAAAATATATAGTTGGAGGCAGTTCCCTCAAATCCCTTCTCGATCGCTTTGACCGTTATTTATTTAAAGAAAAATAAGTCTGACGGTTGGCTCTAAGCCAAGCTTTAGGGCTAGTTCCATAGTATTGACGAAATTGACGGAAAAAATGATTGATACTTTGATAGCCAGTAGCCTCGGCAATTTGTTCTACTGATTTTTCGGTTGCTAACAACAGGCTTCGTGCTGCTGTGATTCGACGTTTGATAATCCAGCGATTGATGGGTTCGCCAGTTTGAGTTTTAACCAACTGAGTGAGATAGGCTGCCGAAAAACCGAGATGTTTTGCTACATCACGCAGGCTAATAGATTCGTGATAGTGAGACTCGATAAACTCGTAGACTTGTTTTAGTTGGGAACTAGAAGCAAACAAAGGCGCAAATTTGGCAAAGTCATCAGTTTCTTCTTCAGCAGTTGGTTTAATATCTTGAGAATTGACAGTAAACCATTGCTTAAAAATATTTATGCGTTCGATCTGAGCTACAATCGCACCTAACAATTTTTCTGGGGTAAAAGGCTTGATGAGATAGTCATTTGCTCCTAATTCCATACCTTGTCGCGTTTCTTCTGATGTGTTTTTTCCTGTCAGAAAAATCAAGGGAATAATTGCTGTATCTAAGTTTTGACGTAGGGTTTTCAGAACGCCATAACCATCTAATTTGGGCATCATGATGTCGCAAATCACTAAATCTGGTAAATGGGCGTGGGCTTTTTCTACTCCAATCGAACCATTTTCGGCACTGATGGTTTCAAACCCCTCAAGCTCTAGATAATCGAGCAGCATTTCTCTAGTTTGTAGTTCGTTTTCAATTACTAATATTTTGGTCATTATCTTGCTCTGTATTTTTTACTTAAAGATTTAGTTCGACAATTGACTACTTCTAATTGGCTTTTAATCTAGGAAAAGTAACTTTAAATTCTGTTCCTACTCCAACCGTGCTATCAATGGTGATTTGACCATGATGAATCTTGACTAGCTTGTTAACTATGGCTAGTCCCAAACCATGACCAGAAATTTGCCCGACATTTTTTCCTCGATGAAAGGGAGCGAATAATTGGGGAAGATCTTCTAAATCGATGCCAATGCCTCGATCTTTAATTTTGAAAGTAATCTGAGTTGGACTACAGACAACTCTAAAGTCGATCGCCCTTTGATCGGGAGAATATTTCAGGGCATTTTCTAATAAATTTGTGAGAATAAGCTGTAGTATGCGACGGTCTACATTTACTGCTGAATAATCCCCTTGAATGAGAAAATTAATCTGCTGCGAAGAGCGATCGCATAATGTTTGATTAGAATCATCTTCTAGCTGAAGATCCCCCAGTAAATCGCGACAAAATTGCTCTAGATCGAGTTTTTTAGGCTCAAAATTCAACTTTCCCGCCTTAGCTTTTCCCAAAATCAACCATTCATCAATCAGTAGATTAAGGGTTTCAACTCCTCTTTGCAGTCGTTCGAGATGTTTTTTTATTTTTCCTGGATTTGGGCAGTCGCCATAACGACTCAATAATCGAGAGGAAAATGAAATAATATTCAAAGGAGAGCGTAATTCATGAGAAACCATGGAAACTAGCTTTTTTTCTTGTTCCAAAACTAGCTTCATTTTTTGCTCTGCTTCTTTGTAGGAAGTAATATCGACTGCGGTTACAAAAACAGCGGGCTGGTTGGCAAATTGACCTACCTGAGTCGAGCAATTCAACCAGCATTGTTTGCCATTTTTAGTCAATATTTTTACTTGTCGATCTTGAATAAGAGCGCATTTGTCAAGCTCTACTTGCTTTGTTGGTTCGAGTTGCAACTGGATCAATAAATCGGTGGCGATCGCTAATTCTTCTCTAGTGTAGCCAGTTAAAAGTTCGCTGTATCGATTTGCATAGCAGATTTGCTGGTTCTGAAAAATCAACACCGCAACCTTGATATTTTCGCTCAAAGCTGAAAATTTAATCAGTTCTGCCGATTGGACTTGCATTTCATAGAAATCGCTAGTTACACTTACGTTTTTTAAATTTTCAGAGCTGGAGACAGCCATAGCAGTTCTACTCTTTTATTAAGTTGTTTGAACAATCTTAGTCTGTCAAAGTTAACTCTTGGGTTATTTAAGTTAACTTTGTTACCCTAGTAGTTAACAAAGTTAATCTAGGAGTTAACTCTTAGATTACCTCAAGTCGCTTAAAAAAAAATTAAATTAACAATTATTAATTTTAATAACAATAACCAGAAACAATAACAAATATGTGATAATAGAAATATTATTCTTGATGCCAATGAATTTAGAAACAGTAGTCAAAATTGTCAACGAGCTGGTGTTGGCTCAGGCAAATCGTCAACTTAAAGAAGTTGAGAAGCTGATTATTCAGGGTGCATGGGAGGGTAAAACTTATAATCAGATAGCAGAAAATTGTCAGTATAGCCTTGGCTACATCAAACAAGCAGCAGCACCTAGATTGTGGAAACTATTGTCGAAAATATTGGTAAAAGACATTAGTAAAACTAATTTTCGAGTCGTGATCGAACGTCTCTACAAGAAACAGTTACAATCAAACCCAGAAGCCAAAAAAATCAAAGCTACCAATACAATTAATTACCCTTTAGATTGGCAAGAAGCACCCAAAGTAAATACTTGCTACGGACGTACAAAAGAACTAGCTCTATTAAAGAAATGGCTCTTACAAGATTGTTGTCAGCTAATTGCCATAGCAGGAATGGGGGGAATTGGGAAAACCACCTTGGTAGTTTCTTGTATTGAGGAGGTACAAAATAAATTTGAAATGGTAATTTGGCGAGATTTACGCCATACAACTTCAGTCAGCGAATTGACCATCGAGCTAATTCAAGCAATTTCTCGTCAGTGCGATCGCGACTTCCCCCAAGATATTGACGATCGCATTTCCATTTTGCTGGATAATTTACGCCAACATCGATGTTTAGTGGTTTTTGATACGGCAGCAGCAATCTTGCCCAATGCAAACGCTAAACTAGCTGAAAATCAAGATTATGGCAAACTGTTTAAACGATTAGGAGAAGAATCTCATCAGAGCTGCTTGATCTTTTCGGCTCGCGAAAAACCCAGAGAAGTTGCTATTTTAGAGCGAGAAGAACGTCCAGTTCGCAGTTTAGCCCTCAAAGGTTTGGGTTCAGAAGCCAAAGAAATTTTAAGGGAAAATAAATTATTAGACCCAGATAGATGGTCAGAATTGATTCAGATCTATCGAGGGAATCCATTAGCTTTAAAAATTATTGCCAACACAATTAGCGAGTTGTTTGGTAGCAAGGTTACTGCTTTTCTCAGGCAAAAAACTATTATCTTTGGTGAATTAAACGATCTTTTAGACGAGCAGTTTGAGTGTTTATCGTCTTTAGAAGCAGAAATCCTTTATTGGCTAGCCATCAAAGAGAGTTCCCTATCTTTATCTCAATTGAGTTCTGCATTGAGATTTGTTAGCTCACAAGCTAAATTAATTGAGGCTTTAGAATTACTTTTAAGAAGATCTTTTATTAGCAGAGATGTGGTTGAAGAAGAAATTATGTTTTCCCTGCCACAGCCCATAGTTAGACAATACATAATAGAGCGAGTTGGTGAAAAAATTTGTCAAGAAATTCAACAAGTCAGCCGAAGCCAAAAAGTAGAGCAACTGGGATTATTGAGAAGTTTGGCTTTAACCGAAAATTTAGCAGAACTACGCTCAAATCAAGCCCAAAAAGAAATATCAATTGTTCAGCTAATTACTAATCAACTCTGTATAACAATGAGAGACGAACGTTTAGTAGAAGAGAAGTTGACTAACATTATTTCTCTCCTATCAGGCAAAACTTTTCTCGTAGTTGGATATGCTAAAAGCAACTTAGAGTATCTCTTGGATGGATTAAAGTCTGGTTTTGAGGGTAGGAACGAGATTGTAACATTGCAGAAAAAATTATTTTAAATTTATTAATTAAATTTCAAGT
>JBCCDL010000204.1:0-8515 GCA_039030815.1 Cyanobacteria bacterium P01_A01_bin.83
ATTCCCTCAAAAAGGCAGAACAGCAGAACTTTGAACAGTCAACAGTCAACAGTCAACAGGATATTTTAGGTTGGGCGACGAAAATAAATCTTGCAGTTAAAAGTAGCTTTGTATTGCCCACCAAATGCCTTATTAATAAATAATTAAAGATGAGTAATGAAACGGGTATTCAAATCAAACATAGGCAGCAAAGGAACAGGCTGATCGAAATTGGGGTAATTGTTGCTTCAGTTATTATTTTGGCAGTTATTTTACCTACCCTGATACCTGCTTTTAGACTGCGGCTGATCGGTCGTTTTTTGTCCCTGGCGATTGTGGCGTTAGGAATTGACTTAATTTGGGGTTATACAGGCTTATTGAGTCTAGGTCATGGTATTTTCTTTGCTTTGGGTGGTTATGCTTTGGCAATGAATCTCAAGCTGCAAACTACAGGGGGCGAATTGCCAGACTTTTTTACCCTCTATGGCGTTAAAGAACTGCCCTGGGTCTGGCAGCCATTTAACTCTTTTCCCTTTACCTTAATTGCCCTGATTTTAATTCCTGGTATTGTGGCAGGGTTGATCGGCTATCTCGTATTTCGTAATCGCATTAAGGGGGTTTATTTCTCGATTTTGACTCAGGCGGCGCTCCTGGTTTTCTTCAATTTTTTTAACGGTCAACAAAAGATTATTAATGGTACCAACGGCTTAAAAACTGATACTGAAAAGATCTTTGATGTTTTAGTTAGTTCTCCTGGGGTGCAGCGTACTTTTTATATCATTACGGTTATTTGCTTAGTTTTGGCTTATCTTTTGTGTCGATGGTTAACCAGCGGCAGATTCGGCAGAATCTTAAAAGCCATCCGCGATGACGAAACTAGAGTAAGGTTTTCAGGCTACGACCCCACAGGATATAAGGTCTTAGTCTTTGCTATTTCAGGTGCGATCGCAGGTATGGCTGGAGCATTATATACTGTACAAACGGGAATTATTACCCCTAGCATCATGCAGGTGGCTTTCTCGATTGAAATGGTGATTTGGGTAGCAGTGGGCGGCAGGGGAACCCTAGTGGGGGCAATTATCGGCACCCTCTTAGTTAGACTGGCTCAAACTTTCTTAAGTGAGCGATTTCCTGAAATTTGGCTCTTTTTCCAGGGGGCATTATTTTTAATCGTGGTGACAGTATTACCCGACGGCATTATCGGTTGGTGGACAAATTACGGTTGGCTTAAATTGCAATCGCTTTTTGGGAAAAATCAACTGTCAACTTATCCCAGTTTGGCGCAAGACCCTGAAGTACAGCAGGAAAAAGATCGCATGTGATGCCAGTAGGTTATCGGTTTTGATGGCTCAATGTTTAACTTCGGGCGGTCAACATTTTGAGGAGACCTCAAAATTACGCCCTCACAATGTTCAATGTTTAATGCTCATGAGTAAGATACTAGAAATTGAAAACTTAACTGTAAGCTTTGATGGATTTAAAGCTTTAAACGGTCTGAACTTTAGCATGGATGCAGGGGAACTGCGAGTTATTATTGGACCCAATGGCGCTGGTAAAACTACTTTTCTTGATGTGATTACAGGCAAGGTTCAACCCACCTCAGGGAGAGTAATGTTTAAGGGTCGCAATCTGGCAAAGACTCCAGAATTTAAAATAGCCCGCATTGGCATTGGACGAAAGTTTCAAACCCCTCGGGTGTATTTGAATCTCACGGTGAAAGAAAATTTAGATTTAGTTGCTAACCAAAATAAAAACGTGCTGCCGACATTATTTGGTCGTGCTAGTAAAGGTGAGCAAAGAACCGTTGCTGGCTTATTGGAAACTATTGGACTAGATACCAAAGCTAACTTACTAGCAAATTTATTATCCCATGGGGAAAAACAACGATTGGAGATCGGCATGTTAGTTGCTCAATCTCCCGATTTGTTGCTGGTAGATGAGCCAGCAGCGGGGTTAACCGATGAAGAAACAGAAAACGTGGGGGCTTTGTTACTTTCTTTAGCCCAAAGTCATTCCATTATTGCGATCGAACATGATATGGAATTTGTCCGTCAGATTGCTAACGATAAGGTAACGGTATTGCATCAGGGGGCATTACTTTGCGAAGGTACGATGGATGAAGTGCAAGACGATCCTAAAGTCATTGAAGTTTATTTAGGAGAAGCCCCTGATTAAAGCTCAGTCTAGGTATAGTTTGCTTTTTATAGTTACTAAAAATATAGACAAACATGACATTTGCTATTTTTAGTTTTGATTAGGTGTTACCCTAACTGGGCGGACTACATTTCCTCTTTGTAAGACATAACTGCTGTAAATCTCTAACAACTAGATCGACTGCTTTTTGTACTGGTAAACTTAGTTCCCAACCAAAATCGAGATTAGCTAATTCTATTAGATAAACAGTTATTTCATTGGGAAAATCATCAGCAAAAATTTTTCTTCCTGCTGCTAAGGCATGATGCCAGCGAAAATCGTGCAAACTGTAACTAGGTTCTGGTAACTCCTCTAATTCTTTCCCTGGTACTTGAAAAATAGTACCTGGTTCCGAGCCAGTCGAACAACCATCGATGATAATTAATTCCTCAGCACCTTTGGCTTGAAACATCACTTCCATCCCTGCCGTACCCAAATCGTAAACACGTACTTGTGAATTAGGATGTTGTTGTAAAAATTGTTGTAAACGTTGAGATGCAATCGCGCCTACCGCATCATCACTGCGATTAAGGTTGCCACAGCCAATAATAGTTAGCATCTTAAAGTGGGTAAATAGGTAGTGGGTAGTGGACAGTAGGAAGTAGAAATTCTCAATCTCCCCAATCAACCATCAACAATTAACAATCAACGAGAAATCCCCAATCTCCCCAATTAACCATCAACAATTAACAATCAACGAGAAATCCCACGCATTGTTCTGACGTGGGATGAGTTTAAAATTTTAATTAGTCCGAAAACTAGCTAATTCTTTGCCTGTTTTGGCATCGTAAGCGTGTACGGTACAGACCAAACAAGAATCAAACGAACGGGCGACATGACCGACTTCAACAGGATCGCTAGGATTGACCACGGGTGTTCCTACTAACGCTTCTTCAATTGGTCCTTTGACTCCTTGTCCATCTCTCGGTCCTACATTCCAAGTAGTAGGGGCAATAATTTGATAATTGGCAATCTTACCATCTTTGAGTTCGACCCAGTGACAGAGTGCGCCTCGGCTAGCTTCAGTAGCACCCCAACCCCTGCCGTCTTTTTCGGTGGGTTTGATATACCAGGGGTCTTGCAAACGAAATTCTCGCAAACAACGTTCTGCTTCGCGGTAGAGTTTAACAACTTCATGGACTCGCGCTAACTGACGTATATGAATATTCGCACCTTGCATTTGTTTGAAGGTATCGAGGATAAAACCATCGTAGTGTTGCCAACTTTCTCCGTGTTTACCTCCTGCCACTAACTGACGTGCTAGGGGTCCTACTTCCATGCGTCCCAAATCTTGGTGAGAAACAGCACTTGACCAAGAATAGGCGCGATCAAAGTCTTTAATATTATTAGGAGAGGGGTTAGTTACGCGATCAAAGGGATGGATATTTTCGTTGGTTTCTTCGTACCAAGCATGAGTAGTATTCTCGCGGGCAAAACTATGATCCATCAATTGATGAGTGTCGGTAAAACTATCGTACACTCCACTCTTCATAATAACTGCGGAGTTACGCCCTTCAATAGTGGGTTTTTGATAGCGGTCTTCATGGGGAAGATAGCCCCAACTCATATATTTACCACAGCCAACACCGTATTTATCCAAACCAATGTCCAAACCCATACGCCAATAAAAACCCAAGTCAGAATTAGCATGGGCTTGACTTTCATCGATCCAAGCGAGAAAATCATCGTAGGTTTGAATTTCTTCGTAGCGTTCTAGAGAACAACCCAACCAAACAGGTTCGAGCCAATTAGTCCGAAAATATTCTAAAATCGACCAAGCACGGGTAACATCGGTTAAGGTGGGAGCGCACATTACACCACCTGGTACCATAAAGCTAGAGTGGGGCCACTGTCCGCCAAACAGGGCGTATATTTCTACGGGTTTGGCTGAAAGGGTAATTCCTACTTCGTAAGACTTGCCTGTATAGGGTGCAAAACGGCGACAAGCTTCTTCATAAAAAGAACTATCTTTATATTTTGGGTTAGTTAGATCGATCGCAAACAAGCCATAAAAATAACGCGGAATGCTTTGAATGCTTTCGACAATCTGACCGAGGTTTCTAGCTAAAATTGCGTTACGTGGTACTTCTGTCTGCCAAGCTGTATCTAATGCCCAAGAAGCACAGGTAAGGTGAGACGCACCACAAATACCACAGACGCGGGGGGTAACAATTAGTCCTGCTTGGGGGTCTTTACCTTTGAGAATTACCTCAAATCCCCGAAATAACTCTGCTTGAGTCCAAGCATTGACTACATAACCATCTTCAATTTCTACCCTGACATCTAAATCTCCCTCGACGCGACCGACAGGGGCAATATCTAAAGTTTTAACTGCCATGTTCTCCTCTCTCTTTACAGTAAGGTGGGAAATGCCATTGGGGTGGACTTTGCCTACCCTACAAAAAATCCCTTTAATTTAAACCGTGAAAATATCTTCTTCTGCCCAAGCGGGGGTAGCATCTTTAGAAACTATGGTAAGTATGGCATAGTCTTTTTTATTTACCCCTGTCGGTAATTCTTTCGGTACTCCCATGACTGTCTGAGTTTTAAATACCGTACCTGGCATCAAATCATGGAAGGGAAACTCTGGTTCGGTACAACCAAGACAAGGCATTCCTGCACGAGTTTTGGAAGAAACCCGATTCCATAAGATACGGTTGCACGAAGAATGAGTCATTGGTCCGCGACAGCCTAAATCGTAAAACAGACAACCCCTACGCTGTCCGAAGTCAGAAGTAGAAGCTTTATAAGCAAAGTGAATGTTACGGGTACAACCTGTTTGAGTAAAGCTGCGGAAAAAGGTTTGGGGACGATGGAGTTCGTCAAGAGTAATATCGCTAACTCTACCCGTAGCAACAGCTACTAAAATTTGCGTAATCCAATCGGGATGGGCGGGACAACCAGGAATATTAATCACTGGATATTCTGCTTGAGAACGGAAGTCCTTACCTAAATAGCCTCCCTCTTGGCGTTTGAGAAACTGGAGTCCAATCGATTCACTGGGATTAGGTGCCATTGCAGGAATCCCGCCATAAGTAGCGCAATCTCCCACTGCAACCACAAAACTAGCTACTGCTGCCAAATCGCTTAACCAGTCTTTCATGGGACGACCCGCAAAACGATTCCATTCACCAGTGCCATTGGGTGCATTAATAACAGTTCCTTCAAAAACTAGGATATCTAGGGGAATTGCCCCTGAAATACAATCTTTCAGAAGTTGTTGTAAGTTATCCCCTAACTCTAATCCCAAGGAAGGATGCCAAAGTACATTGATGCCAAAGTCAGTAACTAGGTCACAAACACTTGGTTCTTCAGCGTTTAAGAATGACATGGTGTTGCCCGAACAAGCACCACCTTGCAGCCAAAGTAGATTAGCCATTGGTATTTTCTTCCGCTCGAATATTTGGATTATGTCGTAAATAATTTAGGCAGTTGTGCGATTACCCGAAGGGTACGCTTTGCGATCGCTTATAAGACAGAAGGCAATTAAAGTCTAAAGTCTAAAGTTTGAAGTTTTTTACTTCCTACTTTCAAGCTAGTCTTACTCAATTATTTGCCTAAAATTTTGACATTAATTTTGAATATATTAAAAAAATACTGCCATGAGATCTTTTTTTCTGGAGTAATATTTAGATTTTTTTTATTAACTTGTCATGAGGAAATAACAATCGATGATTTTTGAAGTTTAAATTTATAAAACTCAACAATAAAGTAATAATTATCAATTTAATCCCCTTGGTTCTATGGTCTATAATTCAAAGTTAAATAAAATCAATCTGATTAATTTAGCTTGGTTGCAGGTAGATAACTGAAACTCGATCGCTGGCTAAACGATATTAGATTAGTTCGCTTTTAATAACTTGAACAACAAAAAAGTTACTAAAATCAATAATTAAAATAGCATAAAAAATAAAAAATTGGGGATGGAAAATAAAAAATATAGTTAAATAAATTATTGATTTCAACATTTAATAAAAAGAGAACAAGTAATTATTACTATTCAAAAAAAACTATGCTACAAATAGAAAAAGAACTAATCACTCAAAGCCAAACCACAGTTAAAGCTGCTATTGCAGCAGTTGAATCGGAAACTGCTTCAATAGCCGAAAAAATTGAAATGCTGTTGGCAATAGCAACAGATTTACAGCAAAAACCAAAAAGTTCTCAACAATTAGCCGAAGCGATCGCACTATACGACAAAGCTTACGAATTAGCTCAAGAAAACTATCCTCTCTTTAAAGGGAGGGCTTTAGCAGGCAAGGGAACAGCTTTAAGAACTATTCCAAATGAATCGGCAGAACTACTATTATTAGCAAAACAAGCTTACGAATCAGCCCTACCAATCTTGCAAGAATTCGCGGCACCCGAAGAAGTTGCTGAGGTAGAAATGAACCTGGGGTTAGTCTTACAAGCCCTCGTCCCCTTTCATCAAGGGCGAATGGAAGATGCCATCCAAGCCTATCAGCGATCGCTGAGAACTTTTACAGGGGCAACCCATCCCCAAGAATATGCGATTTTACAAAATAATATCGCGATCGCCTATTTGTCTCTTGCCCTCGCACCAGAAAAAGAAGCCATGCGGGACAGTCTGGCAGTGCAGTCTTTAACCGAAGCTTTGCAATGGATTAATTTAATCGATCATCCCAACGAATACGCCATGCTGCAAAACAATCTCGCCAACACTTTGCAGTATCTTTCCAGCACTCATCCCCTAGAAAATAATCTCAAGGCATTAGCAGCCTATGACGAGGCGTTAAAAGTGAGAACGTTACAAGATACTCCCCTCGAATATGCCAGCACCATCGCTAACAAAGCCAATCTTCTCTACAACTTACCTGACGATCTCGAACATCCAGAAGCAGGAAATCGGCAAAATTTATTACAAGCAAAAACCTATTACCAAGAAGCTGGCGATATTTTTTTCCAATATGGAGATCTAGGAAGACGAGAAACTGTGGCAGCAGCCTTAGTAGAGGTTGAGAAAGAGTTGTCAGCGTGGGGAGACAGTAATGAGTAATGAGTAACCACTAACTACTAACCACTAACAATTAACAAAAAGGAGAACTCAAAATGACCGATATTTTAACCAATGTGACTGCTAATCCTAACTTCCAAGTTTTTTGGCATAACCTAATGGTAGGAGAAATTACTTGGTTGACTGCTTTATTTTTACTAGCGATCGCAACTGCTGTTTCCATCCTGGGAGGAGCAATTGGGGGAGTCTTGTTAGCAGGGAAAGACTTAGGCTATGTTTTGTCTGCCATGATTGGTGGTTTATTTGGCCCTGCTGGAGTAATTCCTGCTGTAGCGATGGGACTGGTAGTTTTGAAATTAGTGTAAATAGGAGTTAGGAATAATGCTTGAAGTAGGTTGGTATTCTACAAAATTACTGCTCAAAGGTAAATTAATACGCAATCGAGGCTATTTTTACAAACAAATAGCAATTGGGTCGATTCTCGGCTTGTTATTGTTAGTAGGAATGGGGGAGACTGGTCTTAATCCTTTAATTGCGATCGTTTTTTCGAGTTTAGCTTTAGGAATGGCAATGCCATTTTTGCTCAAAGACGTAAAGATGCAATAAACCTAGTTAGTGTGGGCAATGCCCACCTTACCGTTTAATTTAGATTTGCCATTCTCAATTAACAAACTATGATTAAAACAGTCACTTCAACTCCAGAAACTAATAGTCTCGAAACCTTAGTAAGTGAGATTGGTCGTTATGAAAATGCGATCGCGGATTGGTCTCAAGAACAGCAGCAAGTAGTTACGGGATTGAAACAATCGATTGAGACTTTACATAAAGAAGCCTTAAGTCGTTTGATTCGCAGTCTCAAACAAGATGCGATGTCTGCGTTGCGCCATGCTGTAGAAGATGAAGTAGTATATGGACTGCTACGCTATCATGAATTGATCAAACCGCCTCAACCACCTTTAGGAATAAGATTACAACAAGCATTAGCTGAAATTCGTCCAGGTTTAAAAAGTCATGGTGGGGATGTTGAATTAGTAGCAATTCAACCTCCAGATACAGTAGAAGTTAAGTTAATTGGAACTTGTAGTAATTGTCCTGCTTCAACTCTAACCATGAAACAAGGAGTAGAAGAAACAGTTAAACGGCACTGTCCCGAAATTAGTAAGGTAATTTCTGTCTAGAAACATGACGATCCTAACTAAAAGGACTCGATCTAATTCGCATTTTTATGAAGGTAAAAATAGCGATCGCTTTTTTAAAATTAATGAAAAATATTGTTTCCTTTAATCCGACTCCAGCACCAAATAATAATACAGGGGAATCAATTCTCGATTTACTTTCTCCATCGGGGGCAGAAGTAATTTTAGGACA
>JBCCDL010000205.1:0-8464 GCA_039030815.1 Cyanobacteria bacterium P01_A01_bin.83
GTATTTTCTGCTGAATAGGAGAATTAAGCATCAGAATATTTTTAGTAGTTTTACTCTGGTCTTAATCGGAGTGAGTTTGTGGTGTGGTGTAGAAACTTTGTGGAGTCATACACCTCTATGGTGGTCAGCGATCGCCTATACCCAAAGTCCGCGTAATTTGATGATTTTGCAGTTGGGCAAAATATCGGGAATCAGTACAATTACAGCCTCAATTGTTGCTGTTAATGGTTTGCTGGCAGAAAGTATCTTGATTTGGCGCTATCAACCAAATTTTAAACCCAGAGCATTACTGCTCGCTTCATCTTTAATAGTTTTCTTGACTAGCCATTTAGCAGGTTACTATCTAGATCAAGTTCCTGTAGCCAAAGATAATTTAGCCCCGTTAAAGGTAGGAATTATTCAAGGAAATATTGCTAACGAAATCAAACTATATTCCCAAGGATGGCGTAAAGCGATCGCTGGTTATACTTCGGGATATCGCAGACTAGCCAGACAAGGAGTAGATGTAGTGTTGACTCCTGAAACTGCATTACCTTTTTACTGGTCAGATATTGTTGATGGTTCGAGTTTTTATCAAGCTGTAATCAGCGAAAAAGTCCCAGCTTGGGTTGGCGCCAATGGCAAAGAGCAAAATAGTTATACCAATAGTTTATTTACTTTAACTGGCACAGGAGAAACCTACAGTCAATACAACAAATATAAACTGGTTCCTTTGGGGGAATATATTCCTTTTGAATCAATCTTAGGTGGCTTTATTGATCGTCTTTCACCTCTAGAAGCACATCTAGCAGCAGGAAAATCGAATCAAATATTTGACACTCCTTTTGGTCGAGCAATTGTGGCTATCTGCTACGAATCGGCATTTCCTTACCATTTTCAACGTCAAGCACAAGCTGGTGGGGAGTTTATTATTACCGCAGCCAATAATGCTCATTATAGTACGACTATGCCAGCTCAACACCATGCTCATGATGTAATGCGAGCAATTGAAAGCGATCGCTGGGCAGCTAGAGCTACTAATACGGGATATTCGGCGATCATCGATCCTCATGGTAAAACATTATGGATTTCCCAGATTAATCAATACGCTATTCATGCTGATACTATTTATCGTCGCCAGCATCAAACTCTATATGTACGTTGGGGAGATTGGTTGTTGCTAGTATTACTTTTTTTGAGTATGATTGCTATCTTTTTGCATCAAAAGCTATTCAGAGGTTAATTATTAATAAGATAATAATCGATAATATTGTAAGGATGACTTACAAAGTATCCTTACATAAAGCATGTGATATATTTTTTGTCCGCATTAAGTTGCTTAATTTGATTATATAGTCATCTTAAATGAGAATTGTGTGAATAAGAGACTGTTTCGGGATAAAAGATTGAGATAAGATTTGCTAAGGAAATAAGGGAAGTAAGAAGACAGGAAGATAAGAGGACAAGAAGACAGGGAGATAAGATAGTTTGTTTATACTCTCTATTTCTTACTCGTTACTCGTTACTTGTTACTCAACTTTGCTAATTACTGGGACTTTGTTGAGATAAATTTTGTAAAAAGGGCGTAACTACATTGTTGTAAATTTGATCTACGCTATTTACTAATACTTGGGTATCAACATTAGAAGTTGGGTTAGTGGTTGGGGTACCCTCATTGACGGTTGTACTAGAAGCTGTATTGGAAGTATTATTATTGACGATTGTCTCAGGGTTACTGTTGGAGTAAGCGCTATTAGCAATTTCTGTATCACCACTTAGGTAGAGATGGTTAATAGTTTGTCCTTGATGAACTCTCTTGCTAATTTTCCAACCTGGATTGAGTATAATTTTCATGGCACCATCACTCAAACCATTGGTGCTGCCTATCTCTATATTTGGTTGAGCAGGATCTTTGTGAAACGCCATTAACTTTAGTTCACCCTGATCAGGGACAATTTTTACTACTCTAGCAACTCTGTCATCTTCACCATCGAGGCGTAAGGTATAACCATTTGTATTGATGATACGTCGGCAACTATTAGTATGATCAAAATCGAGTAACAACAAATCTACTGTAACTGGAGCAACACCTGATTCATTCCAGCATTGTCTTTGTCCAGGAACCTGTTCAATAATTTCTAGTCGATGTTCCTGATAACCGAAGGGTACCGCTACCACTGTAAATTGCTCTTGATTTACCTGCTGTTCGCTAAAAGACATTGCTTTTGCTTCGGGAACAGAGATAAATGCCGTACTTGCGATCGCAGATAAAGTTAATAATAGTGATTGGCAACGATTATAAAATTTCATTTTAGATTAGCCTCGATAAGATGTGATTGCTTATTAAAGTATTAGGAATGAAAGCTAATTCTTATGCATCTACTTGCGACAAGCTAATGTGGTGAATTTTACAGTAGTTGACTATCAACAATTAAACTATTGATCAATTTGGCATCTTCTAAACGTATATATATCTAATTTTGCTTAGCTTGATACTTCTCGATGGCGCTTTTGATGCCATTGCCAAGCGTGAGTAATAATATCTTCTAAGTCTGAATATTGAGGTTGCCAACCCAAAATATGACGTGCTTTATCACCGCTACCCACCAAAGCGGGAGGATCTCCAGGTCGGCGATCATCTTGCTTTGCTATGATCGTTTTTCCAGTAATTTTGCGGGCTGTATCAATTACCTCTTTAACTGAAAATCCACTACCATTACCCAAATTAAATACATCAGTTTTGCCATCTTGCATCAAATACTCTAAAGCCAAAATGTGAGCTTGAGCAATATCCATGACGTGGATGTAGTCTCTGACACAGCTACCATCGGGAGTATTGTAATCAGTACCATAAATAGAAATTGATTCCCGTTGACCCAAAGCAGTTTGTAAAACTAGGGGAATCAGGTGGGTTTCGGGGTTATGATCCTCTCCCAATCTACCTTGGGGGTCAGCCCCTGCTGCATTAAAGTAGCGTAGACATACTGAACGAAAATCATAAGCACGATCAAAGTCTTGCAAAATCCGTTCTACCATTAATTTGGTAGCACCGTAAGGATTAATCGGCTGCTGAGGCTGATCTTCTGTGATAGGGACAGATTGAGGAACTCCATAGGTAGCGCAAGTTGAAGAGAACACAAAGCGGTTGACTTTAGCTGATCGCATCGCTTCCAATAATGTAAAAGTGCCAATTACGTTATTGTCATAATATTTTGCTGGCTGAGTAACTGATTCTCCAACATAAGCATATGCCGCAAAGTGCATCACGGCATTAATTTGATGCTTCTCAAATAATTGTCGTAAAAGAGAGCGATCGCAAGTATTACCCACAATCAATTTTGCTCCCAATACTTTTTCTACCAAGTCTTGATGACCATATACTAGGTTATCCAGTATAATTACCTCGTAACCTGCCTGTTGTAATGCTAAAACGGAG
This sequence comes from Cyanobacteria bacterium P01_A01_bin.83, assembly GCA_039030815.1. Lineage (GTDB taxonomy): Bacteria > Cyanobacteriota > Cyanobacteriia > Cyanobacteriales > Xenococcaceae > Waterburya. Next base: position 3,416 of record JBCCDL010000205.1, read on the forward strand.
TGGGAACCAATATATCCCGCCCCTCCTGTTACCAAAATGTTCATTTCAATAAAATGGTCTTGTGAGCATGCTAAATATAACAGGTGATTAACCAACAAGAAGAATTTTATCAGGTACATTCTATTCAAACAGCTCATTATAACAACTCTAATAACATAGAAATAGCTAATAATCGAGTCAGATATCTGCGTTCTCGGTGTGTTCTTGGGTAAGCTTTTCCCTGAAGATATTTAGAGACATGAAAGCCTGCTATAAAGTCTGATATGGCATCAAATCAATACTATTTATTAAATCGAAAGCTAAAATAGCACCAATTTAAGGGGATTAAACCTATGATAAAAAATCAATCTAGAAAGCTTTAAGGCGGTCTTTAAACCTTTTGTGTTAGAATTTTTGAGTAATTTTTCATAACTCATCAAACCTAAAGCTCTAAGACACTTTTTTGGGGAAACTACATGACGACCACTTACGATGCAAATCAGATTCAGGTACTAGAGGGTTTAGAAGCAGTACGCAAACGCCCAGGGATGTATATTGGTTCTACGGGACCCAAAGGCTTACATCATCTAGTATACGAGGTGGTGGATAATTCCATTGATGAGGCATTGGCGGGCTTTTGCACTCATATCGAAGTTGATATTAATCCTGATGGCTCAATTACTGTAACGGATGATGGACGAGGCATTCCTACAGGCATTCATCATAAAACAGGAAAGTCAGCTTTAGAAACAGTAATGACGGTACTGCACGCTGGCGGTAAATTTGGTGATGGTGGCTATAAAGTTTCTGGTGGTTTACATGGGGTCGGAGTATCGGTAGTTAATGCCCTCTCGAAATTGGTTGAGGTTACAGTTTGGCGAGATAAAAAGGTTCATGTTCAGCGCTATGAAAGAGGAAAACCTCAAGGACAGTTAACGACAGAACCCAATAAAAACGATCCTAAGCGTACAGGAACTTCGGTTCATTTTGTTCCTGACGAAACTATCTTTACCGAGACAACTGTATTTGAATACGATATTTTAGCCAAGCGTCTCAAAGAATTAGCATATCTTAATGCTGGCATCAGGATTACTTTTACTGATAGCCGTGAAGCAGAACCACGCCAGGATATATTTTGTTACGAGGGTGGGATTAAAGAATACGTCGAATACATGACGCGAGAAAAAGAGCCTCTCCATCAAGATATTATTTACGTCAACAAAGAAAAAAAAGGCGTAACGGTGGAAGTTGCATTACAGTGGTGTATTGATTCTTATAGCGATAATCTATTAGGCTTTGCTAATAATATTCGTACTATTGATGGGGGTACTCACTTAGAAGGATTAAAAACTGTCTTGACTCGGACAATGAACTCCTTTGCCCGTAAGCGTAATAAAATCAAGGATAACGAATCTAATTTAGGTGGAGAGAACGTCAGAGAGGGTTTGACTGGAGTGGTTTCGGTTAAAGTGCCAGACCCCGAATTTGAAGGACAAACTAAAACCAAGCTGGGTAATACAGAGGTTCGGGGAATAGTTGATTCCCTCGTAGGAGAAGTTCTCAACGATTATTTGGAATTTAATCTTAGTGTTGGCGATGCCATTATTGACAAGGCGCTTGAGTCTTTTAAAGCGGCAGAAGCAGCGCGTCATGCCAGAGAATTAGTTCGTCGTAAATCGGTATTAGAGTCTTCTCCTCTACCAGGTAAGTTAGCCGACTGTAGTTCCCGCGATCCTGAAGAGTCAGAAATTTTCCTCGTGGAAGGAGATTCTGCGGGGGGCAGTGCTAAACAGGGAAGAGATCGCAGATTTCAGGCAATTTTGCCCTTGCGAGGTAAAATCATCAATATTGAAAAGACTGATGATACCAAGATTTATAAAAACAATGAGATTCAGTCGATGATTACCGCCTTAGGTTTGGGGATTAAAGGAGATGAATTCGACCCTTCTCAATTACGCTATCATCGCATTGTAATTATGACCGATGCCGACGTTGACGGTGCCCATATTAGGACTTTGATTCTAACTTTCTTCTTCCGCTATCAGCGGGAATTAGTCGACCAAGGTTATGTATATATTGCTTGTCCTCCTTTATACAAACTAGAACGGGGACGCAATCATCAATACTGTTATAGCGATCGCGAATTACAGCAGCGCATTGACGAATTTCCTGCTAATGCCAATTACACCATTCAGCGTTTTAAAGGCTTAGGTGAAATGATGCCCCAACAGCTTTGGGATACGACTATGAATCCTGAGACTCGGGCGATGAAGCGAGTAGAAATCGATGATGCTGCCGAAGCCGATCGCATTTTTACCGTCTTGATGGGCGATCGGGTTGCCCCTAGAAGAGAGTTTATTGAAACTCACGCACCTAAGTTAAATCTAGACGATTTGGATATTTAATTTGTGTCGATTAAACCATAACTTGAAAAATTAAACTATAAGCTGAAATTTTAAAGCATATGTTGAAACAAATTAAACCATAAGCTGAAATTTCATATACTATATAGGGTATCTCACATTATAAGAGATACTCTTTTTTTATGGCTGTTTCCAAAAAATCAAGCTTGCCTCGCCAATACAAACAAAATGCTGGTCATTTTATAAGTTGCAAATGAGTACTAGCGTATGGTATGAATCTGTTCTTCAAAGAGACTTTATGTATTGGTTAGAGTTCGATCCTGATGTGGTGTCATATACCACGTCAACAGAGCCACTGAAATATTACGATAAAGGTAAAGAGAAACTCTACTATCCCGATTTTCAGATAATTCGCCATCAAAAGAAACAGGTAATCGATCTAAAATTTCAGAAAGCAATTAAAAGTAAAAAATATAGAGAACTCTATCCGATTTTGTGCGAAGTTTGTAGAGATGCTGAATGGGAATATACTGCTCTAACTGAATTACAAGTACAACAAGAACCTACGATTTCTAACATTAAGCTGCTATATCGATACGCAAGAGAAGATTTCAGTATTGATGAGTATAAAAACTGTTTGACCATTTTAAAGTCTACTGTACCAGCCTCTCTATCGGAGATTTACGAACTACTAGACTCTCAAAATATTCGTAAAAACGTGCTATTCAAATTGGCATTTTACTCTTTTGTAGAAATAAACCTAAAGGAATCTATTAACCCCAATAGTCAGATTACGGCGGTTTCAAGCAAACCTAATTGGGAGGTACTGTTTTAATGCGTAGAATAACATTAAAGGAAGGCGTAAAATTTGAATTACATAGCCGAGAATACAAAATAATTGAATGTGTATCGCCTGGAGAATGGAAGATTGTTGATGCAGTAACAGGCAGACAAAGTAATTTATCCGAAGACATAATTACCAACTTTCTATTTAAAGGAGAACTATCATTTATCGATGCTGTACATCAAAGTCATATTGCATTTCCCGACTTGAACGAAAAGAAAAAGAATGATGCGATATGGAGAGAAAAATATGTAACAGCTATATTAGATGAGGGTATACAACAGTTTACTCAAAGAAATGTAGAGCCAATAATAAGGGAAGTATACTGCAAGATACAAATAGCAGAGAACTTAGTACAAGAAGTCAAAGATAAACCACAACCCTCATTTATTTCCGTCTATAGATGGCTCAAAAAATACAAACAGTCTGAGGGAGATATCCATTCGTTAGTCTCGAACGCAAGCAAAAAAGGAAATCGTAAGTCGCGATTAGCTCCTGAAGTTCACAGCATTATTCAACAAGCGATAGAAGAAATATATCTCAGTCGAAATCAGGGTTCTGTCAAAGATACTTACGATCAAGTGATTGTCTTAATCGTCGAAGAAAATCGGTATAGACAGAATTTGAACTTGCCAGAGCTAAAAATACCCTCCTACGTTACCGTTGGAAAAATCATCAAAAAGATTCCTTCTCAGGAAAGAGATCGAGCCAGGTTAGGAAAAAGAACGGCGGATTTAATACACCAACCCGTAAGAGTCGGTCGAGGTGCTAATCCAACCAGACCATTAGAAATTGTAGAAATAGATCATAGCTCTTTACCTTTTTTCGTTGTAGACAACGAGTATCGATTGCCAGTAGGTTTGCCTTATTTGACATCTGCTGTCGATTTGTACTCGCAGACAGTAATTGGTTACTATTTGACTTTCGATAACCCAAGCTATCTTTCAGTTATGTATTGCCTGTTGCATAGCATTCGGTCTAAGGAATATGTGAAGTCGCAATACACTCGCATAAAAAATGATTGGACTTCTTATGGGTTAATGGAGACTCTTAAAGTTGATAACGGTTCAGATTTTAGAGGAAAATCTCTGAAAGATGCTTGTCGAGAACTCAAAATTACCTTGGAGTTTTGCCCCGTTCGTATGCCTTGGTACAAAGGAACAGTTGAAAGATTTTTTGGTGGTGTTCAACAACAGTTAGGCGGTCAGATTCCAGGAAATTGTTCAAAGTTTTTTGAAGAAAATGATTACGATCCTAAAAAGCAAGCAGTAGTAACATTACAAGAATTACAAGAGATTATTCACCTATTTTTGATAGATATTCATAATCAAAGTTCTCATACTAAGCTGAAAAGTACTCGCGCTTCTGTATGGAATCATGGAATTAAGTCCTATCCAGTTTCGCTACCAAGCTCCGACGATAATTTGAGAGTTTTATTGGGCGATATTGATGAGAGAACTATTCACAGAGAAGGAATCGTACTTGAATACATATATTACAACAGCGATATCCTTCAAGCTTTACGCGATCGCTATGAAGCGACCGATTTGCGTAGAAGCAACAATAGGAAAGGAAAGGAAAAAGCTAAATTTAAGTACAATCGAAACGATCTTTCTGTCATTTATGTGTTCGATCCTCAAACAAGAGAATACATAGCAGTCCCAGCAGTTAACCAATCATATACTCAAGGTCTTTCGCTGTATCAACATCGAATTATTTGCAAATACGCTTCAGAACATGGATTTATTCAAGGTGGGTCGAAACCAGATGTTGTCGCATTGGCATTAGCGAAAGAACAGATACAAGACATTGTTCGAGAGGCTATCACAAAAACTAAAGCAGCAAAAACCTCCAAGCAAGTTA
>JBCCDL010000206.1:0-8452 GCA_039030815.1 Cyanobacteria bacterium P01_A01_bin.83
ATTACCCCTATAGTAGATTTTATTGGCTTAATGTCCGATGGCTCTGGTGACGGACGCAACGAGACTTTTAATATTGCTGAACCTATTCCCAGCGTTACAATCGTCGATGATGATAGTACTGATACTGAAGAATCAGACATAACTGCGACAATTACCGCTGATGTAGAATCCCTTCCTGAAGGTGATGAGGGAGAAACTTCATTAATTACCTACACTGTTACTCTCAGTGAGCCAATACCAGATCAAGATGTCAGAGGGATCATAAGGTTTGACTCTGATGGAGAAGTTACCTTTGATGATGGTGCTGATGATGGACTGGATATTCCCGCAGGTCAGCAAACAGGTACTTTTACTTATGAAGTGATTGGGGACAATGTAGAAGAAGAAAACGAAACTATTACCCCCATAGTAGATTTTATTGGCTTAATGTCCGATGATTCTGGTGACGGACGCAACGAGACTTTTAATATTGCTGAACCTATCCCTAGCGTTACAATCGTCGATGACGATACGGACGACATGGGCGACACTGACAACCCAGAAATTACTGGTGATGGTTTTAGCATTAGTGCCAATGCTGATGTTATCACCGAGGGTAATGAGGGAGATACCACCACAATTACCTATACCATTGATGCTGGACAACCATTAGAGCAAGATGCTCGTCTGATCATTGACGTTACAGGCGGAGGAGACTTTGACAGTGTTACGGTTGATTTACCTGCTGGGGAACAAACCGTAACTATTACCGATGAAGTTGAAGGAGACAACGAAGCCGAAGATACTGAAGCTTATCTAGCCAGAATAATATCAGGGAATCTAATTGACAAAAATGGAGCAGCGGGAGCGGCAGTTAATATCAGTGATAATGATACTGCTATTGTCTATGTCTCTGATGATGATGGAGGAAACGACATCGTCTATCGTTTCTTTAATCCAGCAGCAGGAGTACATTTTTACACTGCTAACGAGGATGAAAGGCAAATTGTACAAGATACCCTAGATAACTATACTTTTGAGGGAGCATCTTATCGCACAGTAGATCCTCTAACTGGAGGGGCAGAAGATGTCTATCGTTTCTTCAATTCTAGTACTGGAGTTCATTTGTACACTACTGATGAAAATGAAAGAGATTTTATTCAAGATAATTTGGATGAATTTGCTTTTGAAGGTACAGCATTTAATGCTTTTGAAACTGAAGTAGAAGGCTCAATTCCAATTTATCGCTTTTTTGAACCAACGATTGGAGTACATTTTTATACTCCTAATGAAGGTGAAAGAGATTTTGTCGAAAACGAACTTGACAATTACAACAATGAAGGAATTGCTTATTATGCCTTGCCTCTGAACGGAGATACAATATGATGATTTTTATAGTGTGATCAATAACATTTAATTTTTTTCGTCAGTCGTTATCTAGCAGGATTTTGATAACGGCTTTTTTCTTTTATTTCTGCTTATGGGGTGACAAATCACAGTATTAAGTCAAATTGTGCAGCTACAATCTTATTTTGCTGTGGTTTACTTTAGTCTAGTCTCTAGTCTATGAACTCTTTATCTTTGCCAGGAGATTTAGCGCCTCAAGCCTTATCTCATAGTGGTGCGCTGTTGCTTGATGTAGAAAATTTTCCTTTCAATTTAGATTTAGTAAAGTATTTAAAAGCATATTGCCGATATCCAATCTCGGTTAAGTTAGCTGTGGCAAATTGGCAAAATGTTAGTGTTGCCAAGCTAGATAAGTCTTTGCATCAACAGGGGTATCAATTAATTCATGTGCCAAAAGATAAAAATGCTGCTGATGCTCAAATCTTAACTTTGGGTGCATCCTTACAGTTGAATTATCCTCAAATAAAAGATGTGGTAATTGTCTCTCGCGATTCTATTTTTAACTATTTACATCAAACGCTGCAAAGACAAGGTTGTAATACCTATCAAGTATATCAACAGTCAGGAAATATTTATCTTAATGATTTTATTAGCGATCGCAAGTCTCTGATGACTAAAGTCTCCGAACCTAATCCCGCACAGACTATTGAGCATAAAATCCAAGCTAAAATAGAGCTGACTTTAATTGAACTGATGCAAAAATCAAGCGATAAAGTTCTTCTTTCACAACTGTGTGAAGAATTTAAGCGCAAATATAAACACTCAGTTTCAGAAACTTTAAAGCAAAATAAGCTATCTAAATCACCATTGAACTTTATCAAACAAAGCTGCGCTCATAAAATTAAAGTGAAAGTTGATAACAAAAGACATTATCTATCGTTAACAAGTAATTAGAGCCGTTTTTTACCATAGCTAATTGCATTTTAGATGATCAACAATTTGCAATTAAAAACAAAATTCACGATCGTTCATCGTTACAGTCTAGGAGTTACGCTATCTTAGAAGATAAGTAATATTTATTTGATAAGTAGCCATGAAAAAGTTAGCGCTGCTGTGCCTGTTTATTTTAGGAATTGGCTTTGCTCTATTCAATTTTAAAGGACTGGCGCAACAAGGAGAATTTGACTCCATTATTTTAGATTTTAAAGAAGAAGTCCCGATTGCTCAAATTAGCGACGAAATTCAAGAGCTATCGGCAAAATACAACCAAAGAGTTGATCTTAATAGTATTTTTTCAATCAATGATCGGATTTACATAGTAGAAGGCGATCGCAAAATACTCAAAGAGTTAAAGCGATCGCCAATTAGTAAGGATACCGAATACATCGAAGCTAATTATATTTACAAAACTTTAGCTGTTCCCGACGATCCTGAATATAGTAAGCAGTGGAACTTCCGCAATATTAATATTGAGCAAGCTTGGGATGAAACTAAGGGTGCTGGGGTAACGGTAGCAGTAATTGATACTGGAGTTAGCAAAGTTCCCGATCTTAAATCGACCAAGTTTGTTAAAGGATATGATTTTGTCAACAACAAAAGTGATGCCAGTGATGATAATGGACATGGAACCCATGTAGCAGGAACGATAGCCCAATCAACTAACAATGGCTATGGTGTTACGGGTATTGCTTATGAAGCTAATATCATGCCCCTTAAGGTTCTCTCTGGTAGCGGAGGCGGAACTATTGCCGATATTGCCGAAGCGATTAAATTTGCGGCAGATAATGACGCAGACGTGATCAATATGAGTCTAGGTGGTGGCGGTGCCAGCAACATGATGGAAGAGGCGATTAAATATGCTCATAGTAAAGGCGTTGTTATAGTTGCGGCGGCTGGTAATGAAGGTCGTAATGCCTCATCATATCCTGCTCGCTATCCTGATGTAATTAGCGTTTCGGCTACTGATGCTGCGGGTGACAAGGCTGCTTACTCTAACTTTGGTGCAGGTGTCGATATTTCTGCTCCTGGCGGTAGTGAAACGGGCAAAATTATTCAAAATACCATCAATCCGCAAACAGGCAAATCGGTATTTGTTGGTTTCCAAGGAACTAGCATGGCTGCACCTCATGTAGCTGGTGTAGCAGCATTAATCAGAGCCACTGGTATTGATACTCCCGAAGAAGTACGCGACATCCTTAAACAGTCTTCCCGCAAGGTTAAAGAGGATCATCTGAATCATTTTGGTTCAGGTCATTTAGATGCTAATGCTGCGGTGCAGTTGGCTCTTAAAGGTAAAATTACCTTTAATGATTTTTTCCGCTGGTTACGTAAGAGTGGCTATCTCAACCTCGGGTTTTGGATTGATGGCGGCGCAGTTACTCTGTTGCCTAAGCTAGGAATGGTGATAGGCTCCTATCTATTAGCTTGGTTTTTACGCAATTATCTCCCGTTTACTCTTGGTCTCAACAGCGGTCTAATTTTTGGTAGTTCAGGCTTATTTTTCCTTCAGGGACTATATTGGTTTGATTTGCCTCAGTGGCCGATGCGTTTATTTGGTAGTTCTTTACCAGAATTAGGAAATGTAGTTTTTGGCAATTCTAGTCTTAACCCTTTATTTGCCAGTGCTTTGATTCCGCTAGTCTTAACTATTCTGTTCCTGGGCTCTAGCTTAAGATGGTTTGCCATCGGCTCTAGTATTGGTGTGGCAGCTTGTTTGGCAGTTAGTGCAGCTTACGATCCCAATATGTGGCTTCTTGGCGGTGGTGCGATCGCCCGTACTTATCTCATCGTCAACGCTCTTCTCTGTCTGGGTTTGGCATATTTAGCGAGTCAAAAAGAAAGTTCTACATCCTCAATTTAGGCGATTGCTCAGAAGGTAGAAGACATAAAGTGTCTGTTTAATTGATTTATACCAATAGTAGCTGAGTTCTAAATTGCTAAGATAATTTGGAACTCAGTTTTTTAGTAATTTGGAAGGTGTCAAATGACGGTAACAGGAACAGTGTCAAAGAAAGGTTTTGGTTTTGGGACATGGGCATTGGAAACAGAAGACGGTACAACCTACGAGCTAAAAGACCCTGCATCAGAATTGCAGCAGTCAGGGATCAAGGTGGAAATTACAGGAAAAATACGTGAAGATGTAATGACGATGGCGATGATTGGAGCAGTTTTGGAAGTTGAATCTTACAAAATACTTTAATTTTTAGTTGAAACAAATTTGTTCTCTAAAGATATAAACTATAAACTTTTTGGTAAAATTAATATTAATAAAAATGATTTTTCTTGAAATAGAGCAAAATTAGTGTTCTGAGATCTTTGCTTATTAAGGGTTTTATCAATTAGCTTGTTATAATTCGGAATTAGAGCAGGTTTTAGCGCCAAACTACAGAGTAATCTCTGAGCATTAAGATAATTAGATATCTTTAGATAGATAGAGTAATCTCAACTTAAAAAAGTTATATAAACGCAGTCTGTTTGATATTAGTCTTTGTATAATAGATAATATAAATAAAATCTATTAGAGTTTATTTTCAATAATTGAGAAACTTAGTGCGATTGCTAGAGTAAAAGTATAGTTATTATAATTAATTATTGTATTGGCATAATTTCAACACTTAAAAATTACCGTTACTACCATCAGGAGAACCAATCATGACTGACAATCAAGAAAACAAACTAGTTCCTGTAAGTACAGAGACAAATGACCTAGTAGAACAGGAAATGAGTGGACAAGATGAGCAGATTAAGGCTGAAACCAAAGCCTTGGTCGAAGCAATTAAAAGGCGATCGCAATCAGAAATTGATAATGCTCAAACTATTACTAAAGATGCCTATCTTAATGCTGTTCGTAATGCTAGAGAGGCATTAGAGCAAAATCAACTGCTTGATCCCAAAAGAATAGAGCATTCGGTAACCATGATTCAAAGAGATGTCGAGTCAAACTGGCAAAAAACCGTTGATGAAATCACGAGCTTGGGCGATCGCCTGCAAGAGGCGGCTCAAGCAGCTTGGGACGTTTTAATGGGGGATAATTCCTCGGGAAATAAATAGTATCCCTTGAAGCAAATCTTATCGATCAACCATTGAGCATTACTATGCAACGAGGCAAAATACTCTAGGAATCCCTGTTAGTCCTTAAGAGTTAACGAAAGCTGACAATTAATCTATTTGTTTCTAAGCAGATACAGCCCAATTGTTGCATTCAGTAGAGCCTGAATTAGCATCTTGACCATTCAATTAATTTATGATAGAAAGTAATTAATGTTGTATCTTTGCTAAAAAGCAACAAAGTTTTTAAGTAATTATAACTAATTCTTAATTTTTTCTTTACCTGGGTCGCATATTCTAAAATCTTGAGAAAACGAATTAAAAAAATCTCTAGATTAAATGATTTCTAAAACCCAGAAAAGATTCTGTGTAACCGCAGTTTCAACAATAGCTTTAGCATTACTTGCTCAAAATATTGATCTGACTAACAATTCTAATATTTCCACACCAGTAGCTAACGCTCAAGACTCTGGTTTAGAGGCTAGCTTGTCTGGCGCAGGTGCATCTTTTCCCGCTCCTTTATATCAGCGTTGGTTCTCTGAGTTTAACAAGGTTAACCCAGATGTAGAAATTAGCTATCAATCTGTTGGTAGTGGTGCTGGTGTTGAGCAGTATCTCCAGGGTACGGTTGATTTTGGTGCAACCGATAAGCCCCTTTCCGATGAGGAGCGTGCTACTTTTGAATCAACTTATGGTCAAGCACCCATTCAGGTACCAATGACCGCTGGTAGCGTAGTTTTTGCTTATAACTTGCCTGGTGTTGACAATCTAGAGTTACCCCGCGATACTTATTGTGGGATTGTTAACGGCGAAATCACTAGTTGGAGTGATCCAGCGATCGCTGATGCCAACCCCACCGCTAGTTTACCTGATGTTCCAATTTCCTGGATTCATCGCTCTGACGGTAGTGGTACTACTTTCCTCTTTACTAATCACATTTCTACAGCTTGTGCCAACTGGGAAGGTGGTGCTAACAAAACTGTAGAATGGCCTACAGGTATTGGTGCTAAAGGAAATGAAGGTATTGCTGCTCAAGTAGCGCAAACTGAAGGTGGTATTGGCTATGTAGAGTATGCTTATGCTAAAGAGAATGGTATTTCGGCAGCAGCAATTGAAAACCAATCTGGTAACATTATTCCTCCATCTCCTGAAGCAGCTTCATTAGTTTTTGATGGGGAGGAGATTCCTGAAGACTTTGCTCTTACTGTTCCCGATCCTGCCAACCCTGAAGCTTATCCCATTGCTGGTTTAACTTGGTTGCTTTTGTATCCAGAATATGATGATCCCAGCAAGGCTCAAGCTTTACAAAGTGTTATCGACTGGGCATTGAATAGTGGCGATGAGTATGCAGAACAGCTAGGCTATATTCCTTTACCTCAAGATGTAGAAGCCAGAGTGGTACAGACTGTTCAAGAAGCAGTTGTAGCTAACCAGTAAATTGGCATTTTTCTCTGATTTAGTGACTATTTGCTCGAAATTTAATTAAATATTAGAGTTTAAATATTACTTTCGTTATTGATCAGATAGCGGAAGTTTTTTTATGGCTGACTCAAGTTTTCTCAATTATTATACTAAATCCTGTTTACATACAATACTTAAAAGTTGTGTGAAGGTAAGGGGCAGAGGGCGTGACGTGCAGAGGGGTTTAACCTGGTTTTAGACTTCCAGTTTAAAAGTAGGTTTTTCAAATCGGATTTAGTATCCTACTTTAAAACCGAGAAATTGTGAAAAATAAAGTTTTCTGTCATAGTTTACCCCAGTAATTACCTTAAATACCGAACCTAAAACTATGGAAATCTCTCGGGTAAATTAATTACTATGTAAACTACTATTTAATATGAATACACTTTAATATTTAAGGTGACATCAAATGTTGCAATTTTTGCTTACATGGCTGGCGACTGCTATTTCTCTGATAGTTACAGCTTTTATCGTCCCAGGATTTGCGATCATTACCTTTTCGTCAGCTCTTTTCGGTGCAATTGTTCTGGGTTTAGTAAATGCAGTTATCAAACCGATACTCATCCTGTTTACTCTACCCTTAACAATTCTAACTTTAGGACTATTTTTGCTAGTAGTAAATGCGATCGCTTTAGGTTTAGTCAGCTATTTGACCCCAGGTTTAACGGTTGCTGGATTTTTTCCAGCATTGTTTGGCTCTATAGTCTTGACCTTCGTGTCAGGATTTATTAATCAGCTTTTTCTTAATATTGATTCAAACTACTAAACAAATAAAAAAGGGTTGACATAATTCTTACGAGAATGTCAACCCCATGCTTGGGAACGCGCTTTTAACTTAAAATAAAATTCTTGTTACTGAAGAACTAATTTAACGTTGGCATTCTGAAGACCACGCTGTTTAACTTCAGACAAAGTTTTGTTGACAGCGTATTTTTGGTTGATTGAGTTAATTAGCTCAGTTTGATTGTGCTTTTTAGCTACACCCCAAAGATCAGCGATCAAGTCAAAAGTACCGTCACTATTTTCTGACCAACCTAAATCATATTCACCTTCTAAAGTGGCAACGATATCAGCACGAAGTCTTTGACCGTTGTAACCACGAACATCAGCATTAGTTTGTACATTGATGCCAAGATCGCGAAGTGAATTTACTAGAATTGCAGAATCGCTAATTTTAGTGCGTAAAGTGCTAAAGTGAGACATAGAATTTCCTCCAGTAGAAGAGAAGTAAACAACAACTTTAAAATCAATAATCTCGCGGATCAGTATGATTCGGTAGATTATTCTAGCAAATTGCTAGCGTTCGCTAGCCCCAACTTCTGCAAATCTTAATAGAGTGCAGAAGAAAGCCTGTTAAAACTCCAGTCGCTGGTACTCAGCGACGGAGGCTGATGCAGGTCTGGCTCTTTGCCCAGCCCAATCTCTTAGGGCTGTCACCTGCTCAGTCATAGTCCGAGACAGAGGTAAGGTAGCTTTAATAGCAGCGATTATATCGAGCTGCGTAAACTCCCTGTCTTGAGCAAAAGCATCATACATTGCAGCGATGATTGCTTGCTCGATTTCTGCCCCAGAAAAACCATCTGACACTTTGGTTAACTGATCTAGATCGAAGCGATTG
>JBCCDL010000207.1:0-8423 GCA_039030815.1 Cyanobacteria bacterium P01_A01_bin.83
ATCTGCCTTCATCTGATATACTTCTTCAGCAGTTAGACCAAACAAGAAGAAATTTTCAGCCCCAGCTTCTTCTCTAATTTCAATATTTGCCCCATCAAGAGTACCAATAGTCAAGGCTCCATTCATGGCAAATTTCATATTACCTGTTCCTGAAGCTTCTTTCCCTGCGGTAGAAATCTGTTCTGATAGATTCGCAGCAGGATAGATTTTTTGACCCAGAGAGACATTAAAGTTGGGCAAAAATACGACTTTTAAGCGTCCTTTAACATCAGGGTCTTTATTGACTACTTCACCCACAGCATTGGCAAATTTGATGATCAACTTTGCCATGAAATACCCAGGTGCCGCTTTACCACCAAAGATAAAGGTGCGTGGCACAATATCAACATTGGGGTTTTTCTTGATGCGGTTATACAGAGTAATGATGTGTAACACCATTAAATGTTGGCGCTTATATTCGTGAATCCTTTTAACTAAGACATCAAAGATAGAATCAACGTTTACCTCGATGTTCTTGAGTTTTTTGATCTGCATTGCCAAAGCGATTTTGTTTTGACGCTTAATTTCGCGCCACTGCTCACAAAATTCAGGATCATCAACAAACTTTTCCAAAACTCGCATTTCATCGAGATTTTTCAACCAGGAATCGCTTTCGGTTTTTTCGGTAACTAGCTTGGCTAATCTAGGATTACTCAACAAGATCCAGCGGCGAGGAGTTACGCCATTGGTTTTGTTAAAGAACTTTTCTGGCCATAGTTTAGCAAAACCCTGAAGGGTGTATTTTTGCAAAAGCTGAGTATGCAGCGCTGCCACACCATTAATCGCATGAGAACCCACACAGGCTAGGTTTGCCATGCGAACTTTTTTATCTGCTCCTTCTTCAATAATGGAAAGTTCTGCCGCCAGCTCATTATCATCGGGGAACCAAGTACGAATATCTTCTAAAAAGCGATGATTGATTTCATAAATGATTTCGATATGACGAGGTAGCATACGGCTAAATAGACTAACCGACCATCTTTCTAGTGCTTCTGGCAACAGAGTATGATTAGTATAAGCCAAAGTTTTTTGAGTAATCTCCCAAGCCTGATCCCAATCCATATCATGCTCATCTACCAGTAGACGCATCAACTCGGCTACTGCCACCGCTGGATGAGTGTCGTTGAGCTGAATTGAAGCCCGTTCATGGAAGTTAGAGAGATTAGGATGAACGTTGAGATGAATGCGAATTAAATCATGTAAAGAAGCAGAGACAAAGAAATATTGCTGTGCCAGACGTAGCTCTTTACCTTGGGGGGTATTATCATTGGGATAAAGTACTTTGGAAATAGTTTCCGAACTCATTTTTTCAGCCACAGCGCGGTCATAATTACCCGCGTTAAATGCCTCAAAGTTAAATTGTTCACTGGCTTCTGCTTTCCATAACCGTAGCGAGTTTACGGTATTGGTACGATATCCAGGCACAGGAGTATCGTAAGGAACGGCTTTTACTTTGCGATCGCAAATCCAGGAAACGCGATTGTTGCCTTGTTCGTCGCGGTAGCTTTCGGTATGTCCGCCTAATTTAATTTCTACAGAATCCTCGGGGCGAGGGATCTCCCAGGGATTTTTAAACATTAGCCAGTTATCAGGAATCTCTGCCTGCCAACCGTCTCTTAAGGCTTGGTGAAAGATGCCAAATTCGTAACGAATACCATAGCCAATGGCTGGCATTTCTAAATTAGCCAAGGAATCGAGAAAACAAGCTGCCAGGCGACCTAAACCACCATTTCCCAAACCAGGATCGGGTTCTTGTTCTACCAGGTCTTCAATCTCAAGACCAAATTCACCGACAACCTCACGCATTTTTTCGTAGATCCCTAGAGAAATCAGATTGTTCTCTAAATGGCGACCCATTAAAAATTCTGCCGAGAGATAAGATACTACTTTGACGTTTTCCTCGTAATAAGTACGACCAGTTTTGATAAAGCGGTGTAATAAGCGATCCCGCACTGTAAAAGCCAACGCCTGATAATAGTCATGAAGAGTCGCGTTGGATTCATCTTTCCCTTGGAGATAAAATAGGTTGTCAGCAAAGGCTCTTTTGAGAGTCTCGGCGCTCATTCCTGTACGGTCGTCTTCTACCTGAACGGTGCGATTAGCCAAATTACTTACCGTAACGTTTTGACCAAGCTCTTGAGAAGTTTTTATGTCCATATGTCTCTAAAGATGATGTTTAAATAGATAGTTGCTTGCGATCAAGACTGGCAATTTTAAGTCAGCGGTACATCGCCTTAAAAAGGCGCTGCCTTCTTACGAAAGTTGACGGTACTCACTACTGGTGACGGCGCAATGCGCCATCGTCATCGCTTTGCGAGACCCGAATGCGAAGCATTCGTCCTAGGGACGCTTGCACGCAGAGCATGCTGCACCGCACTTCCGCGCTGCGCTGACAAGGGGCGCACGCCCAAGGGGCGAAGTCGTCGAAGACGACGATCTGGGTGCGAAGCACCCTGCGTCGTAGCGCGGCACGCAACACAGACGGCTATAAGTTTTGAGGCAACCTCAACAGCGGAGTGGAACATGGCGAGGGAACCTCGCCGTTTCCGACCCTCAAAACTCACGTCCTCCTTTATCTGCCCCGTCGCCTTTAGCGGTTAATAATTTCCTTGGGGCAAACGCCGCCCAAATCCTCGTTCTGCCATTTAATTTCTATCTTGCCATGTTCAATTCGATCTGACTGTTTATAGGTTACTATTAGATTCGATCAACTAGGCTTGGGTGATACCAAGCCTTAATCTTTAGTTTAGAAACTTGTATAGCGTTGTTTAGCCTTTGGGTCCCAACCCGACTTGACCTGCATATACAGCGCGATCGCCTAATTCTTCTTCAATTCTCAACAGGCGATTGTATTTGGCTACCCGTTCACTACGGCAAAGGGAACCAGTTTTAATTTGTCCTGCGCGAGTGGCAACCGCTAGGTCGGCAATAGTAGTGTCTTCAGTTTCTCCTGAACGATGGCTAATCACGGAACGATATCCACTACGAGTTGCTAGTTCAATCGTTTCTAAAGTTTCAGTTAAAGTCCCAATCTGATTGAGCTTGATCAAAATGGCATTACCGACATTTAAGTCAATCCCTTTTTGTAGTCTGGTTTTATTGGTGACAAATAGGTCATCTCCCACCAACTGGACGCGATCGCCTATTTTGTCAGTCAGGGTTTTCCAACTATCCCAGTCGTCTTCGTGCAGGGCATCTTCAATGGAAATAATGGGATACTGTTCCACTAGTTCTGCAATATAGCTAATAAACTCTTCGGGAGAATGGGCAGAACCGTCGTAGGTATATTTACCGTCAGTATAAAATTCACTGGCAGCTACATCCATTGCTAAGGCAATTTCCTCACCAGGCTTATATCCTGCCTGTTTGATGGCGGTAATCAACAGGTCTAAGGCTTCTTGATTGGAACCTAAGTTAGGAGCATATCCTCCTTCATCACCAACTCCCGACAGCAACCCTTTCTCTCCTAAAACTTTACTCAGGGTGGCAAACACTTCAGCACCCCAACGTAGAGCCTCTTTAAATGAGTCTGCCCCCACGGGCATAATCATAAACTCTTGAAAATCGACATTATTATCTGCATGGGAACCACCATTGATGACGTTCATCATTGGTACTGGCAGTACGTTAGACAGAGGGCCTCCTAAATAGCGATAAAGGGGTAACTCTACTTCTGCTGCCGCTGCTTTGGCTGTAGCCAAAGAAACCGCTAAAATCGCATTGGCACCCAGGTTTTTCTTGTTGGCAGAACCATCCCGTTCAATCATAATCTGATCTACCGTTGCTTGTTCGAGGGCATCGACTTCCAGTAGTTCAGGAGTAATTTTTTCCTTAACATTACGGACTGCGGTGAGAACTCCCTTGCCTCCGTAGCGGTTTGTGTCACCATCTCTTAACTCGTGTGCCTCAAAACTGCCTGTAGATGCTCCACTAGGAACTTGGGCTAATCCCACAACTCCAGTCTCTAAACGTACTTCTGCTTCAATAGTAGGTCGACCACGGGAATCTAAAATTTCTCTAGCAGCGATCGCTTCAATAGCTGCTTCTGATTGGTTTAGCATTTATTCTCCTGTTGTAACTAGCAATTTTATATCTTGAGCAATGACCTAAGCGAAATTAATATATCTTTTTTTGTGCCAATGTTTAGAATGACGTTGGTTTTTGGGGCAGGCAAAAGATGAGGGAGCGAAAGTGTCGTCTTTGTTCCTCATCTTTTATGCTTTGTCCCCTATGCTGTAACCAAAATCTCTGCTTCTTTGGCAGCCATGGTCAAAATCAAGTCAATTGCTCGGTTTGAATAGCCCCATTCGTTGTCATACCACGCCACAACTTTAAAGAAGTTGCTGTTTAACTCCATACCTGCTCCAGCATCAAAAATACTGGAATGGGAATCCCCTGTAAAATCGGTCGAAACTACGGGTTCAGCAGTGTAGCCTAACACTCCCTGCATTTCACCTAATGACGCTTCTCTCATTGCCTGACAGATTTGGTCATAACTTGTATCTTTCTCGGTGCGGAAAGTCAAGTCTACTACTGACACATCTGGGGTTGGTACTCGCATCGCCATTCCTGTCAGCTTTCCTGATAGTTCTGGTAAAACCAAAGCTACTGCTTTTGCGGCTCCTGTAGAAGCAGGAATGATATTTTGCCCTGCACTACGTCCTGAACGTAAATCTTTTTTACTAAAGCCATCTACTGTAGGCTGAGTTGCCGTCATGGCATGGATAGTAGTCATCAAGCCTTCTTTTAGCCCAAAGTTATCGTTGATTACTTTGGCAATGGGAGCTAGACAGTTAGTAGTACAGCTAGCGTTGGAAACAATCTGATCGACTTGTGGATCGTAACTGTTGTGGTTGACTCCCATCAATAAAGTTTTGATTTGATCGGGGTCTTTGGTTGGTGCAGAGATTACAACTCGATTAGCTCCTGCGGTTAAGTGTTTGGATGCCCCTTCATAGTTGGTAAATAGACCTGTCGCTTCAACTACGTAATCTACTTGATAATCGCCCCAAGGAAGCTCTGCGGGATTTTTGACGGAAATACAGGGAATATACTTACCATTGACGGTGATTCCCCCTTCATTCGCTTCGACACTACCTGAGAAACGACCATGAGTCGAATCATACTTCAGCAGATAGGCGATCGCTTCTGCGGGGACTAAATCGTTAATACAGACAAATTCGATTTGAGGATTATCTACTCCAGCACGAAACACTAATCTCCCAATACGTCCGAAACCATTAATTGCTACTCTGATGGTTGCCATGTTACTCCTTGAGATTATGGTACGTCACGATCAATACTTGTTGACCCCAGATTGCTTTCTTGGTTTTTGTGAGGTCTACTTTTTATTAAATCTATAAAGTCGATATTTTTAAATAGCTAATTGCTTAAGAAAAAATAAATTAAGGAAGATAAGCTAGTTTCTCTGAGAATAATTGAGCTTTGAATTATGTGTTTATCAATGAGCCCGCGATCATTTAACGTGCGAACAATTGTTAAGCTTGGTTTAAGACTTCTTCATTTATAAAGAAGTAATTGAGCGCGTGTTTCCTGTTCATTGTCAATTATTGAATCTCTCTTGATCTGTAGGCACTATTCCCTCTTTGTTCCTCCTGTAACTGTTGCCTAATTAATTTATGAGATTTTTTATTAAAACTTAAGCGTCAAAAAGATTATTTCTCAACTGATTTTCTCAAATAATTATTTACTTATAAATTGCTAATGCCTCTGTACTATCAGCAATTTTATGGCTGCATTTTTTTATTTGAGCGGATTATATTTTTTTCTAATCCAATACTATATCATGATTTGGTGACATGATATCTGATTTAACTAAATATTAATCAATCATAAACTTACAAATTACAAATTTATAAATCAATACAAAAGTCAGAAGGTTTGAGCTTAACAATAACTTTTATGTACATTGTGAAAAATACGAACCAATTTTATATGAGTAGTAACATATAATTTATTGTTCATAAAATTAAGATTAAATTAATAGTTATCTTCTCCTATGTTCTGTAAATTGAGCTGGTGCGATCGCCTGAAGAAAAGATAAATAAAAAATAAAGGGTACGCTCTGCGTACCCAGATGTTTGTAAACAATCAACAACTTATTTTTAGCAATCTAAACATTCAGGAGCAATGTGCACAATTTTGGCTTCGCTAGGAACACCATGCTCATCAATGGCAAATAGCATGTAATATCCTGGAGGGGCAACGTTGGCTGATTCAGGAGTTTCAATTGTCAGTTGCTCGCCAGACTGAGTAAAGTCTAGTTCTAGAAAACGCTGTCCCATATCAAAAGAGTGGGTAACAGCACCAAAGCTAACCAGGGAAACCCGCTCAATATTTTGCCCTTCTCCTACGGTTGCCGTTAGAGATGATGCCCAATCAATAGTATCGGTTTCACTAGCGAGACTAGGTCTGTCTGCGAGATTTCCTTGATCATCGTAAAGATAAGCAGGTCGATAAATTTCACTACTTAAAGCTTCGCTATCAAAACCTGGTGTAGTTCCACCAGCAGTTAATACTGTTCCATCAGGTAATAGCAGAGAAGTGGAATGATAAAGACGAGGTGCTGCTGCACTATCTACTACTGTCCAAGTATTAGTATCAGGATCCCAAATCTCTGCGGCATAGGCTACGCCAACAGCCTCATTATTTCGGCGACTACCACCTGAAACAAAAACTGTACCATCAGGTAATACTGTGGAATCTCCGTAAACTCTGCGATAATTAGTTGTCCCTGCTGAACTTATGACGGGGGTTTCACCATTAATATCAATGATGGAAGCTTCAGTACCCCATCCTCCAGTTTGCAGGATTTTACCCTGGTCATACATTACTGCCGTACTAGTTATTCCGCGACTACTGCCATCAAAGGTGCCAACTGCCGTAATACTGCCATCGCCATTAGGGTCGAGGTAATACATATCATCCCCAGTAATGCCAAACACTTGACCATTGGGTGCGACCCAACTGCGAGGATACCACCACTGGGAGCTTTCATTACTGTAAATTTCAGAACTGGTCGCTCCATTAAGCCAGGAAGATCCCTGATCGGCAGTATAAATTTCTGGAGTATAAACACCATTAACTTCATTGGCATCGCGTCCTCCTTGAAGCAGAATTCGTCCGTCTTGCAAAGTCGTCATGGTGGGATACCAGCGAGCAGCGAGTAAGTCGTCACCTTCGGGAAGCATTGTTACCTGTCCCGTGCGATAGTCGTAAATATGAACTAGATCATTCCCCGCATCGCGATCGCCCTGTACGGCTCCTCCAGCAATCAACATCCGTCCATCAGGCAACAGCATCATCCCTGAACAAAAGGCGCTATCTACGGGGTGAGACATGTTAAGTACGTTAAAGGCACTTTCAGAGTTACCTTGTTTGGGGTCCCAAATTGCAAATTTGGTGTTGCGCTGATCTCCATCGACTCTAAAATTAGCATCTAATCCGTAGGTCAATACTTTGCCATCAGGGGTTAAGCCTGCGTGAATTGCTACCGATGGCCAATCAATCATCTCAGAAAAATTACCTTCAGGAGCTAGTCGACTAGAGCTAGCAAAAGACCAGTTGAGAATATCGTGGCTATTACTAGTAGCCCCAGTTGCCGCACTAAAACCAACCCGAGCGCGATCGCCTACTATATTTGTTAAATCAACTGTTGCCGTCAAAATAGCTGTTTGGGGTTTGGTAGCTGTATCTGAGAGGAAGACCTCAAGTTGATTTGTGGTTCCATCGTAATCAATCCAGGCATTAAGAGCTTGTCCACTATTTAAGTCAAAGGCAGCATTAGCATTAACCAAAGCATTATTGGGATCGCCGTTGAGCAGCAAAGAAATATGGTTGCTATTGGGATCATTAGCATCTTGATTAGTATCAAACTCAATGGCGATACTTTGTCCAATACCTTGATAACCAACACCACCATTATTACTACCTAAGGCGCGATCGCCTTGGTAATCATTTTGAAGTATAAAAGCAAACCCAGCGGCACCATCAGTTCCCCCCAGAATTTGAAATTGAAACTGGGTAGCAAAGGAGGTGTCATTATTGACCTTAATTGGTTCATCAAAGAAGACACTACCTCTACGGTTGTTTACATCTCTAGTTAAGCGCAAGCTATTATTGGCTTGACCTGCATTACCGTTGAGATTTAGTTGACTGACATCTGCGAAATCTTCAAACTCAAAGATTGATTCTAACTGTGTAGGGTCATTGTCAGCAGGAATCAAACTAGAGTTGGCAGCTAGTTCCCAATTGAGAATATCGTGATTGTTGACTCTACCGCCTGTAGCAGCACTGAAGCCTAAAAATGCCTGCTCTCCAACTACCCCAGCAAGATCAATATTTAATGCTAATAAAGATGTCCC
>JBCCDL010000208.1:0-8357 GCA_039030815.1 Cyanobacteria bacterium P01_A01_bin.83
TAATTATTTAACAATTCTACTAATCTTGGGAATTTTTGTCTTGATTATTAAGTCAATTACATTAGTATTTGTATCTAGTTACAAAATCTTCTCGCTCCTTTATTCTATCTCGATTATCAAGGTCGTCTCCCCGTCAGCAGTACGGCAATAGTCGCCAAACCGTTACGCAGCAGGGAAAAATTGTTGTTAAGTGCGTGGCGCAGATATTCTTTAACCTCGAAAGACAAATTCAATCCAAGTTGACCGGCATAAAAGTCTATTCCTCGATCTATTCCCAGTTTGTTCCAATTGGTAGGTAACTTAGAATCACTAACTATATAAGGTTTGAGAGCCTGTCCTAGCTTAGTTCGGCTATCGAGATTTTCTAAGGTCAGAAAAAGTAGGTTTTTGGACTTGTCAAGCCGAGAAATTTGGCTTAGATCCAAATGTTTTAATTCCTGATGAGATAATTCTGAAACTGTGGCAGTAACTTCACCCATCAAACTAAGAGTCAGGCATTTAAGACAGGCTTGCTTGATGTCTTCTGAAGTAGAGTATTTCTTTAACTTGTAGCTAGAAAGTATCTGCTTTATATGTTGTTCGATTAAGGCTCGGTCATTACCTGTAAGAATAAATAGCATGAGGTTAAAATATCTAATATTTGGCAGCCAACCCCAAACAATAGTTCAAGACTGGCTACTCACTTTATTGTTGAGGAGTGTATGGTTTGTGTCCTGTAGGAAATGCAAATTGATGTGGTGGTACAGAGAAAGAGGACTGTGGCAATTGATTCACAGCAGTCAGAGAAGCAACTTGCAAATCTTGAGTTAATTGAGGTTGTGTCTGCACTTGTTCGGCTAATACATTAGGTGACGATTGAAAAGTGGATTACTATCTTTTGACTCTAAGCCGATATTAAGTTGCAAATCTGCCATTTAATTAGATTATGTTCTTAAATAGACTATGCAAAGGTAAGATTCGATATATGGCGATTATTGCGCCCTTAGTCTAAAAATAGTGATGAATAGAGAGCAACTAAAACAATTAGAAGATGATTTATGGGCTGCTGCCAATAACTTACGAGCTAATAGCGATCTCAAATCTAGTGAATATGCTACTCCCGTATTAAGCTTAATTTTCCTCAAGTTTGCTGATAATAATTATCGTCGTTACGAACAAGAAATAGAGTCTGAATATCAAAAATTAAAGGGTGGTCGTCGAGAAAAGTCAATCGCAGAAATCGCCCTTTCTAAATGTGGTTACTATCTGCCAGACAATGCTCGCTATGATTACCTGCTCAACTTGCCTGGTTCAGAAAACATCGCCAAAAAAATCAAAGAGGCGATGGAGGCGATCGAACAATATAAACCAGAGTTAGAGGGGATTTTGCCCAAAGATGAATATTTTCCTTTAACCCGTACCGATAAAACTATTCCCGCTCAACTACTTAAAACATTTTCCGATATTCCTCGCGATGCCAAGGGGGATATGTTGGGTCAAATCTATCAATATTTTCTAGAGAAATTTGCTTTAGCAGAAGGGCAGGGAGGCGGAGAATTCTTTACTCCCACTTCTGTAGTTAAGTTGATGGTAGAAATTATCGAACCCCATCGAGGAACTGTATTCGATCCTGCTTGTGGTTCGGGGGGTATGTTTGTCCAGTCGGCAAATTTTATCGAACAGCGTCTGGCTTCTCTTAACGAAGACGATAATAGTGGAGATCTATTTGTTTACGGTCAGGAAAAAACTTTAGATACCGTCAAATTGGCAAAGATGAACATCGCCGTCAATGGATTGCGGGGAGATGTTCGACAGGCTAATACTTATTACGAAGATCCTTTTAATAGTTTTGGTCAGTTTGACTATATCTTGGCTAATCCTCCCTTTAACGTGGATGATGTCAGCATTGCCAAAGTGGAAAACGATCGAAGATTTAATACCTTTGGCATACCCCGTAAAAAAACTAAAAAGAAATCAGAAAAGGGCAAAGAAACCGTACCCAATGCCAATTATTTATGGATTAATCTATTTGCCACATCTCTCAAAGATAAGGGGCGGGCAGCTTTGGTCATGGCAAATTCGGCATCGGATGCGCGACATTCGGAAGCTGAAATTAGAAAAACTCTGATTGAGAATAATCTCATCTATGGGATGCTCACTTTACCATCCAATATGTTCTACACGGTAACGCTGCCAGCAACACTGTGGTTTTTCGATAGAGGCAAACAAGACGATCGCATTTTGTTTATTGATGCGCGAAATATTTTTACTCAAATAACCCGTAAGCTAAGAGAGTTTACGACAACCAACTTAAGACGGGACAGTAGGCAGGGTAAAAGTTTTGGGCTTGGATGATTTTCTCGATTTTCTTGGTTGAGGTAATTCACCAATATTTTCAATTAGATATTCAAACAAGTCAGGAAATTGCTGACCAAATAATCTCTCCGCAGCAGTAGTACCATCATTTCGTTTTAGGGCAAAGTTATTAATTACCGTAGCAACTTTCAACCGTTTAGAGGACAATCCTCGTCGGCTATGATGAATTTGAGACAAATAACCGTTACGTCCTTCCACGGGTGTGGTCAAAAGTAGTTGGTGATAGCCAATGGCGATCGCCAGCCCCTATCTGAAAAAATAGATGAGAATGATAATCACACGAGAAGAGAATCATCCTTTTTGACAACTGAAGAAACTCGATTAAGCCATTAACAGTTTCTCAGAACAAGTGTATGTTTGCCAAAAATCAGACCACCAATCATTGGCACGAATCACTCTGAGAGCTAACATAGGGTTAATCATGTTAGGGTGCCAAGTTGCCCCAGGAATTTTTAAGCGTTTTTGTGGGATATAACGATGAGAGCTTTCAATTTCTCCTGAGCCAATGGGCAATCCCCACTCCCGATATTTCTGATAATGCACAGATTGACGAAAGCGCTTCTTTATATTTGGCGAAATTAAATACAACCTCTTTTCCTTGTCCAGACCAATGTTTGAGGCGACTAATAATTGCTTTGACCCGCCCCCCTTCAATCAGGTTTTGAGTGCAGTTAAGCCAAATAGAACGCCATTTTGATTCCAGTTCCATCGCTTCGACAGCTTGATAGAGATGTTGTTTAAAGTGAGCATAGTCAAGAATAAACTGAAAATGGTTGAATTTAGCTTCAAGAGCTTCTTTTAACCCATTACCCCCGTCAGCTACTCCAAAAACCAAAGTATAAATTGATAATCCTTGGTCAACCGCCGCACTATGTAATTGTGACACCAATTCAGGATACTGTGCCATTTTGGCGATAAAAGTTCGTGAGTTTTTATTTTCAACGGGACGTGCTAACCCGACTCTCACTTCTCGCCAATCAATTTTACGTTTTCTTTTTTTGAGACGACGTAGTGGCGTTAATTCTTCAGTTTCGCTCTTAAGCCAGATTCCCGTGCGAATCTGGCAACCATCTAATTCCACTAAAACACGGTTCCACCCACTTCTTCTTTTTGGTGGAATTAAGTTTTTGAACTTGGTTTCTAGGGTTAACAAGCGTTTTTTCACATAGCACTCAGCCTTAAGAGCGATCGCTTCTACTTCTCGTCTGATAGCTCCCCTTTCTACTGTCCAACCATAATGTTCCTTGAAACGTTTGGCCGCTTGTCCAAAGGATTCGTAACTCCCCAAAATCAGTCAAAGCCCGTTTGACAGCGATTGAACGCTCTCCAGGCTTGAGTCCTAATTTTTCGACGACGGGACGAATTCCCCGACCTTCTTGCTTATGCCATAAATAGGGAGAATTTACCTCTACCACTCCAAAAATGACCGCATATTTAATCTTCTCTCGACGGTGAACGACTAACCCTTTTTTTTTTGATTTCGTTGTTACCTCGTCGGCTAAGTCATTCAGAGACATTGACATGACCTCTCGTCCCACCAAACGCAACAGTTTGGCGCTTTTCCCTATCTAGCTCTTTGACGGACTCTAATAAATTTTCTTCTCTATCTTTAATTGCCTCAAATACCAGTTGACTTGCTTGTTGAATAATATCAGTATAATCTTCTTTCATGGCAGTTCCGTAACCCCCATAAGTTATTGACTCAAGACACTGCCACAAAAGCGATCGTTCCTGTTTTTCTTGCCTCAAAATCTGTGGTTGTCTTACTTCAATGGTAATAATAATCAAGTTTAAAGATGATATGGCGATCGCCGTTGGCTATCACCAACTACTTTTGACCACACCCTTCAAGGAGTGATGATGGTTATTAGAAGAAATCAAATTGATGAACTTCAAAAATCAATTGATGCTCTTCGCTCTTGTTGGTCAGACTTATACTCCGACCTTGAAGAGAAGAAAAAATCTTAGTTCTCGATTATTACCCGCGAACTACCGCTCCTTTTTGTCCCGCCTTAAGTTGGTTGTCGCTTTTTCAGTTCGGCGATCGCTTTGTCTAATAGTTCGGTCATGGCGTTGTCTATAAAATAGCAACTACAATTAGCATAAAACCACGTTAACCAATCTTTGTCATGAAAGGTTATATCAAAGACAAAACCATTATCTTATTAGAAAGCATACCTGACGACTTTAAGGAAGGCGATCGGGTAGATGTTTCAATTAATCCATTACCCGAAGCTGACTATTCCTTTCCCACATTTGAACTAGGAATAAAAGACGAATATCTCAACCGAGAAAAGATTTATGAATCTCAAGAAGATATTCTTTGATACAAATGTCTTAGTTTATGCTCACGATAAAGACTCTTCTTTTCATGCAAATTCCGCATCGTTACTTCAATTAGTTTTTTCTGGTAAGGTTAGAGGAATTATTGCCGAGCAAAATATTATCGAGCTTTATCGGGTTCTCACAAATCCAGTGGCGATGAGGAAAAAGCCTTTAACCTCATTGCAGGCAGCAAATTTAATTTCTCAAACCTACAGAAGTGGAATTTTTGAAGTTGTTTATCCCAATAGTTCCACGACTGATAAAGTTTTGCAGCTAGCCATTGATGGTAACGTTACTTCAGCTAAAATATTTGATACTCGTTTAGCAGCTATGATTCTCCATATGGATACAGATTATTTCGCTACCTATAACGTCAAACATTTTAAAGAGATCGAAGGCTTGAATTCTCTTACTCCTGAGCAGATTTTGACGAATTTGCCTCAATAATAGCTCTTGCCCTCTCAAATATGCGATCGATGTTCTCCTGACTAATCCAAGTAGACTTCATCGAACCGCGAATGATATCCACCTCTACCTGCATCCGCTTTAGGTGAGAATTGAGTAGCTGATGAACCATTTCTTCAGCAGCGATCGCCATTTGCGAATTAATATTGAGGCTTTGCCCGCTTAACAAAGCCCGTTCGGCGCAGGATAGAGTTTCATTCTCATCAATTTGTAGCAGCAGTTCGGGATATTGAATGGTAGGTAAAGGCAGAGTAGTGCAGGTAGCTGGTTCTAAAATATAATCATCTAACTCCAGAGAATAGTGATTACCAATAGCCACCTGACCGTAGGTATAGTCATTACCACAGTCAATCCACCAGCAGGGTATATAACTAAATCCGTGAGCCACTAAACCAGAGTATTCGACCATCAACTCTTCGATGCTCATTCTGGCAGCAGCATTATCTACACAGCCAATAATCACCGTCGGCGCACTGCGATCAAGACTAACTGCCGATGCCCGATCTGCGATCGCGCCAATCTTTAGTTTGGGAAACATGGCTTTGTAACGTACAGCTAAAGCCTGGGCTTTGTTGTAGCCTAATTCAGCCTGACAAAAGTTCTGGCGGTAAAGATTTTTCTCTTCGATGCGATCAAAGTCAATTAGGGTAATCGAGATCTGTTTGTCCGCAGCGTAAAACCAATTCGCAAGACGACAAAGGTGAGGTACGAGAAAGCTGCCAGTTCCACCACAGCCAACTACATAAATACTAACCGAGGGGTAATTGAAGTAGATCGGTTTGGCATTAATAATCGACAAATCTGAAAATTCTAACTGTAGATGTTTAGAAGGGGATGACATGACGACAATAACTGTTGATATTTTGATAAATTCGGTCGGAAGATACGTCGAGAAATAGTCCGTGGGCGCAGACTCTGCTGACTATTTCTAGCTGGTTATTACTCCTGCCAATTACCGTACTAATTCGGCAACCATTCTCTTCTCGGTCGTCGGTAGCAGAAAAGAACGCACCCATAGACCCGTGACTGTGAATTTCAATGGCAGCAGGTTCGGGATGCTGTTCTAGGCAAATGCAGGAAGTGGGAGTACATTCTTGTTCGGGACATATTACGTCCCAGGTAGTACCGCGCCAGTAAAGATAGAATAGCTGTTCTAAATTTGGGTATTGGTTAATGCGATCGATGATACTTTCAACCTTATTCTGTGGAACTTGCGGCACTATTAGTTCAAAGCTGGGAGATAATTCAGCTAGACCAGGAGTAGTAACTAAACTATGAGCTATAGTTGCGTTAAATTCGGTTCTTTTTACCGAACGAAAAATACCATTACCAGCCCAAAGATAACCAGGGGGAAGATCTGTAGCTGATTCTGGCTTGACTATGGAATGATTTATTAACACGGCTTGAGAATTCTATTTAATATTTTGCGGTGATTTGAGCCAGGGAAGCTAAAGTTAGGTTTGTCGTGACTAAATCTCCTTCTGGATAGACTGTGTTTAAGCTTTGAGCCACATCTTTTAGCTGAGAGACGACATTGTAGGGATGGGCTTGAGATTTATGATTATCGTAATCTTGGTTAAATTTCGATGTGACAAAAGCGTTCCACATCAGACTAGGATTGTGATTGGGCAAAGTGACATTACCCCAACAAACCTTGCCACGATCGTCAATATTGGGCAAGGGATAGTGGTATAAAGTCGAACTAAGACTAAGCTCTCCTTTATAAGCGTAAACCCAAAGTTGGCTTTGGCAGTGTACGATTACCGCCCCAGGCAAGGGGACTTTCAAAGTAAAAGACTCAAAATCTAACAGGTAAGTGTTAGGCAGAACCGAACTAATGGTAGTAGTTCTTCCCTCTTTTCTAGAGATGTGATGCAGCCTTACCTGGGGGTGAACGTACCAATCAGACTGAAAATCCGACTGTGAAATAGCCCCAATTAAAGAAGGCAGATCGATTTGTTTGATTAGAGTCTCGCCGTTTTCTCGCGCTACAAACAAAACCGAATCCTGCTGCATAATCAGGAACGCCTGAGACTGTTCGATTAGCTGGGAAATCATAATATTCTAGTTTTATTAGCTGGGAAATCATAATATTCTAGTTTTATGTGAATTGAAAATCAGAGTAATTTGTTTTAAGCCATAAGCCATAAGCTATAAGAGACATAAAATTTGAACGTAGCTAATCCAAGAATATACAGATCGTTTTATTGATTTTCTATTTCCGAAGCTTAAAGCTTAAAGCTTGGAGCTTACAGCTACGAACTATCAACCTTTCAACGTAGCTAATTCACATTAAGCGTATTTTGGTTTATTTGGCGGAAGATTTGTGCGATCGCAGGTTGGGCAATAGTAGGATTGGCACAAAACCAGTCATCAAAAAAGCGCAGTCTGACTAAAAGGGCTGAGGCTTGCCTGTATTCTTCTTCGAGCATTATGACTTCAGTTTCGCTCAAGGTATATTCGTTGTCTCCTTCTGTATGACTATCCAGCCACATATTGCCAGTCATGGCCCAAACATAACGAACTACATCTGGCAAAATGCTTAGAGGATGAGTGTCTGGCAACAGGCTTATTACTCGCTCGATTAAACTCAGTGCATTGTAATCGTAGCCATAGTAGTCAAAACACTCATCGCTGGTCATACGAACGTAATACCATCTAGCACCCTCGCCGTAATAGTAGTAGTCATAGCTATCAAAACCCGATGGGCAAATTGAGATTTTTCCCAATCCCGTGTAGGGTCTTTCCCTGGTATTTTTATAGTAGTCACGCTCGCAGTCGTAGCAGGGAAAGCAGTGTTCGTTGAGTAAATCTATCAGCCGAACATCAATTTGTTCGAGGGCATCATCATTTAAAATTAGGTTGGCACCCAGTTGGCAATACTCTTCTGGAAACAAATTTTTGGTTGCTTGAAGTCCGTTATACCTGCGAGATAATTGCCTAGTTCTTTCGAGCAGAGACCTCATATTAAGGGTCAAACTTTTGTCGGGCAATAGTATAGGCGAACGATTAAAGAGCGAATTTGCCTTTCTCTTTGTGATAGCATTTGCTCGATCGCTTCAAGATCCCATCCCAATACTTCTTGTTTAAGCCCAAAATCAAGTAAAGTGAGGATAATTTTGAGAAAAGAAAAAAAGTGCAGCTCAAAGAATTCTCATTGATTAACCCAAAGTTGGAAGCATCATTAGTCTTCCAAGCAATTCAAACAGTAA
>JBCCDL010000209.1:0-8353 GCA_039030815.1 Cyanobacteria bacterium P01_A01_bin.83
AACAAAGTCTGGACTCAATAAGTCTTGGGCTGATGCTGCCTTTGGTCAGTTTTTCAACATACTGAAGTTCAAAGCGCAGAGCCGAATGGCTCAGAGCGTCGCTAGACGCGACTTGGCTGCGGTAGCAGCCTGCAAAGCTGGTGCTTTGGTGATACCTGTAAATTCTCAATACACATCTCAATTGCTGCCATACAAAGACAAGTTTGTTTTTACCGATTGCAGCATCAGAGAATATTGGGATGATGAATTAAAACTTTTGATTGACCGCGACCTGTCAAGCTCGGTCAATATCAAAAGAGTGGGGCTGGGCTTGTTCCCCACTATAAAACGTCGTAAGGGGAATCCAGTAGTGGTTGCTTCTACTACTAATAGTACCCTGAAGATAGTTCTGACTGCCTTACGAGGTTTTCAGAAGCCCGCGCTCTGTCGTTAGACGAGCGTCGGGTAAGTCACGAAAGCTGAGTTAAACCTGCATAAAAAAATTAATCAATCGTATCTAGAGAATGTAAGCAAAACACACTATTATTCATTCTAACTGGTACAAAACAATGAAAAAATCTACTTTAGCTCTTCTAACTACTGTTATCGCTTTCGCTCCTTTAACTGCTTTCGCTCAAGATTCTTCAACTAGCATCCAAGACAACACTAACTCTGCCGCTGCTGTTGGCACTGCTAACTTTATCCAGCAGGACACAATTCAAACCAATATTCAAGACCAATTAGACTTGGGTGCCTACGGTGTTCCTTCCTCTCCTGATGCTCAAACTTCTGTCCAAAAGAATGCTAACGAAGCTGCTGCTATTGGTGACTACAACGTCATCGACCAGGATGCTACTCAAACTAGCATTCAAGACCAAGTTGATGTAAACCAATATCTTCCCCACGGTTACGGTTACTAAATTTTTTCATTGGTTTTAAACCTAGTATTCAAGTCCTGGTTGATTATAGCCAGGGCTTATTCTTTTTGGTATAGCAGTCGAAGCAAAACTTAAGACGTTAAATAAATATCTCGCGCACCGAGCAAAGGCGCAGAGAGATTTAGAGCTGTCCTGACCTATAATTTGATTGCTATACCTAGTAAACGAACGCTTTTATCTTCAAGTTCGATTATGTCTAGGAGCTTCATGACTATAATTTCTAAGCTATTGATGCTTTTAAGAAACGTAGGAGAACGGGTAATCTGATGATAATCCGCAAATTTTACCAGCCCGAAGTTGGTATAAAGCCTCTTCATGAATGAGGAAAAGATAAAAAAATAATTCAATTCTTGAATCCTCGCGGGTTTGCCAGCGAGGTATACTTCTGACTTCGTGAATGCCTCTATAGCGATCGCCATCAAAAGATAAATTTTGTCAATCTTTGATAAAAGATTTTTATATAAAATTTGCTTAAATATATTGCTATCTTATAAGTAAGGAAACGAAAAGAAGTAAAACAAATCAAAAAATAATGACAACAACAATTTACAATCAAAAACAAAAAACTTTAAATCCCTGGAAATTTTTTCAGCAATGGCTGGACAAGATAGATGTAAAAGAGGAAAAGATGGCACGACGTATTGTCAGATTGATTCCTGCACAATGTCCCTTCGCTCGTGAGATACAGGCATTCAATAGAGTTATTGTTCGTATTCCCCCTTTATGTAAGTTGAATCCTTGTTACGAACAATTAATCGGATTGCGGTTTCGCGCCCTGTGCTTTTTAGCAGACTGTTGCGGGGAAGATATTACGCCCTATTGTTCATAACCAGTTGAGAATTTTTCAGTTTTATTTCTCTCCATTTAGATCAGCAAAAAATAAAATTCAAAATAATTAACCTAAATTGAACCATGGTTGCATTACTCAAAACCGAGCAAACTAGCAATAACAATAACGCCAGATTAACTATACAAACTGCTGAGATTGCCCCCGAAACTACAACCATACGCTGTCTAGATTGGGATCGCGATCGCTTTGATATTGAATTTGGCTTACAAAACGGCACTACCTATAATTCGTTTATTATTCAAGGCGAAAAACTGGCTTTAGTCGATACCTCCCACGCTAAGTTTCGTCAGCTTTATCTAGAATTATTAACGGGCTTAATCGATCCTGCACAACTAGACTATCTAATTATTAGTCATACTGAACCCGATCATAGTGGTTTAGTCAAAGATGTTTTGAAATTGGCACCCCAGGTTACGGTAGTTGGGGCAAAGGTGGCGATTAAATTCTTAGAAGGTATGGTGCATCAACCCTTTGAGCATCAGATTGTCAAAAATGGCGATCGCCTGGACTTAGGCAACGGACACGAATTAGAATTTGTCTCTGCGCCTAATTTACACTGGCCCGATACAATTTTTACCTACGATTACAAAACTCAAATTCTTTATACTTGCGATGCCTTTGGGATGCATTATTGCGATGAACCAACTTTTGATGAGGATCTATCGTTAATTGAGGCAGACTATGAATATTATTATGACTGTCTAATGAAGCCCAATGCCCGTTCAGTTTTGGGTGCTATTAAACGGATAGGGAAACTAGAATTAAGCACCATCGCTACAGGACATGGTCCCCTATTGCAACATCATCGTGCTGAACTTGTAGATCGTTATCAACAATGGAGTAAAGCCCAAACCAAAACAGAAACTTTTGTGGCACTATTTTACTCAGAAGACTATGGCTACAGTGACGATCTAGCAAGAGCGATCGCCCAAGGAATTATTAAAACAGAAGTAGCAGTAGAATTAGTCGATTGGAATAATACCGAACCTCAATTTGTCAGAGAATTAGTTTCGGGTGCAGCAGGTTTAGTTATGGGAATGCCGTCTCAATCAGATAAGGAAGCCCATGCGATCCTCAGTACTATCCTTGCAGCAGCCCACGGTAAGCAGTCCATTGGTCTATTTGAATCGGGTGGTGGTGAAGATGAACCGATTTATCCCTTACGCAATCAGTTTCAGGAAATTGGTCTGACCGAAGCCTTTGAACCAATTTTAGTTAAACAATCTCCTAATCGCGCCATCGAACAAATCTGCGAGGAAGCAGGTACAGATTTAGGACAGTGGTTAACTCGAGATCGCACTGTCAAGCAAATCAAAGCTATTGATAACAGTTTACAAAAAGCCTTGGGTAGAATTAGCAACGGCTTGTATATCATCAGCTCTACCAAAGGTGACATTTCTAGCGCCATGGTTGCATCCTGGGTCATGCAGGCTAGCTTAACTCCCCTGGGAATTGCGATCGCAGTAGCCAAAGATCGAGCAATTGAATCTTTTCTGCAAATTGGCGATCGCTTTGTGTTGAATGTCTTGGAAGAAGACAATTATCAACATATCATCAGACATTTTCTCAAACGTTTTCCCCCTGGTGCAAATCGCTTTGAAGGTATCAAAACCGTACCTGCCAGTAATGGTTCGCCGATTATTGCCGATTCTTTAGCCTATGTCGAGTGCGAAGTTCAAAACCGACTAGAGTGTAACGATCACTGGATTGTCTATAGTAACGTCCAAGCTGGCAGAGTAGCCAAACTAGATGCTCTAACTGCCGTACATCATCGTAAAGTTGGGAATCATTATTAAGCAATGAACAATGAACAATGAACAATGAACAATTATTAAACACAATGCACAAACCTTTAAACAAGACTCCAACTCCCTGGTACAAGTGGCTCAATAATGGTGGAGTAATTAAAGTTTTGGAATTTATTCAAGACTTTATTATTATCTCTTTGTGTCTTGGTTTGTTTGGTTTTATGACGCTTCAGTTACGAGAAATGTTTGTCTCTCTATTACCGCCCTTAAACTTTACCAGAGTCACCGCTGATATCTTATTTGTACTAATCTTAGTCGAATTATTCCGCTTGTTAATTATTTATTTACAAGAACGCCGTGTATCTATTGGTGTAGCAGTAGAAGTATCGATTGTTTCGGTATTAAGAGAAATCATTGTCAAAGGTATTTTAGAAATTCCCTGGAGTCAAATATTAGCCACAGGTTCCTTTTTATTAGTTTTAGCGGTTTTACTAGTAGTACGAGTTTGGCTACCCCCTACTTTTGAAGGTGTCGACCCTGAACAAAAACTATCTGAACGATATCAACAAAAGATAGCAAATGGTAAACAGCAATCACCCAATCTAATAACAAAAAACTGACAAATCATTACCGTTCACAAATTAATAATGAGTAATGAATAATGAATAATTACCTCGCACTTTAAGAAGACAAAGGCGCGTAGTTTGCCGTATGTAGTAGAGTCTCTACTTAAACCGAATTAAACAATTATTAATTATTAATTATTCATTGATAAACCATCTGTATTCATCTGTGGACATACGATCAACCATTAACTACTAACTACTAACCAAAAAAATGAAACAAAAAACTATTCAACCAACACCAACCAAAAAAAGAGACGTTCAAATAGCAGAAATTGGCATCAATACCCAAGTACTGCGATCGCGCACTTGGGACAGGTTAAAGTTTGAAGTGGAATATTCCCAACAAAAAGGTACCACCTCCAATTCCTATCTGATCCAAGCCAACAAAATAGCTTTAATCGATCCGCCAGGACAATCTTTTACGCAAGTTTACCTCGATACCTTAAAACAGCATCTCGATCTAAGCAAGTTAAATTATATTATCCTACAGCACGTTAACCCCAATCGTTTGGCAACTCTACAGGTTTTAACAGAGTATGCACCACAAGCTAAGATCGTTTGTTCTAAACCAGCCGCCAACGCCCTCAAGGATGCTTTAATCCCCGAACTACAAGACCAAATTCAAATAGTTAGAGATAACGATACTTTAGACTTGGGGCAAGGACATCAACTACAGTTTATTAGTGCTACTACTCCTCGTTGGGTGGATGGTTTGTGTACCTATGATCCCCAAAGTAAAATTCTCTACACCGATAAGTTTTTTGGTGCCCATGTGTGCGATGAACCAATCTTTGATGATAACTGGAAACAATTAGATTCCGATCGCCGTTTCTATTTTGACTGTCTCCATGCTAGCCAAACTAAACAATTAGAAGCTGCTTTAGCTAAATTTACGCCTCTACCCAGCAAAATATATGCTCCCGCTCACGGTTCATTGATAAAATATAGCCTCAGTCGCTTTGGCTACGATTATCAGCAGTGGTGCCAAGAACAAACCAATCAAGAATTTAAGGTAGCCCTACTTTACGCCTCAGCATATGGTAGTACTGCCACTATTGCTAGTGCGATCGCTCATGGCTTGGTACAGTCAGGTGTAGAGGTAGAATCGATTAACTGCGAACTGGCATCTACTGAAGAGATTACGACAGCAATTCAAGCCTGTGATGGTTTTATTATTGGTTCTCCGACATTGGGTGGTCATGCCCCAACGCAAATACAAACGGCATTAGGAATTGTTCTAGCTACCGCCGCTAAAACCAAATTAACAGGGGTGTTTGGTTCTTTTGGTTGGAGTGGAGAAGCGATCGCTATGTTAGAACATAAACTTAGGGATGCTCACTATAGCTTTGGTTTTGAACCGATCCGCGTCCGCTTTAGCCCTACTGCTGCTGTCTTAAAGGAATGCATCCAGGCAGGTGAGGAATTTACTCAAAGGCTCAAAAAAGCCAAAAGACTACGTACTCCTCGTCAAGCAGTTACCGAAACCCAAATCAATCGCACCGAGCAAGCAGTAGGTAGAATTGTCGGTTCGATCTGCGTCCTCACCACCTGTAATGATAATATTCATCGTGGTGTCCTTACTTCTTGGGTATCCCAAGCAACTTTTAATCCTCCTGGAATCATGATTGCTCTGAATGAATCACAAGATGCCAATTCTATTGGTAATCCAGGGGATAAATTTGTGCTCAACATTCTCAATGAAGGTCGAACAGTCAGAAGAAATTTCAGTGAGCAAGCTACTGACTCCTTTGACAATGTAACTACTAGGACTGCTAACAACGGCTGTTTTATTATTGAAGAAGCCTTGGCATATCTAGAATGTACTGTGCAAAGTTATTTGCCATCAGGCGACCGCACTTTAATCTATGCCACTGTAGAACATGGTGAGGTATTAGAAGATCAAGGCATCACAGCAATTGAGCATCGTAAGTCTGGTAGTCATTGTTAATTAATCGTCAAGAATTGATCGAGGTTTTTTGAAAAAGTTTTTTACTCCTGATCAGCCGCAATCGCCATTTTCGCCCCTGGCACTTGGCGCAAGCGATCCATTACCTTGACTACTACTCCGTGTTCAACTTTCTCATCGGCATTAATAATTACCACTGAGTCCGAATCAGGCTTGATTTTTTCGGTCAATGCCCCTTTCAATTGCTCCAGTTCAATTGGTTGACGATCTAAAAACATTTTGCCATCTGGTTCGATGGTAATATTTAACTGTACCGATTGCTTAGGTTCAGCGGTTTGTGCAGTTGGTAAATCTACAGGCAAACCTTGCGATCGCGTTAGAAACAAACTGGAGATGATAAAAAACGCCAGAATTGAGAAAATAACGTCGATCATTGGCAGAATATTAATCTCAAACGTATCCTCTGCCTCATTTATGGGTCGCATATTCTCTGGCTCCTTGATGATAACGACGATTAATTAATTCCAACTGTCCGCCGAGTTCTTGAATAAACGCCAATTCCCGCAGGTAAAAACCACGAAAAGCATTGGCAAATAGCAGAGTAAATATCGCCACGACTAATCCCATGACAGTAGAAATTAAAGCCTCGCTTAATCCTCCTGTTACTCCAGCAGAATTGGTGGCAGCGGCGTCACCTAAATCCATTGCCGCAAAAGACTGAATCAAACCCAAAATTGTACCCAGCAAACCTAATAAAGGCGAAGCGGCTATAATAGTTTGGAACCAGGTACCAAACTTTCTCAAAACTGGTATTTCTGCTTGTACTGCACTATCCAACGCTAAGCGAAATTCATCAGGGGTAGGCTGTTCTAATTCTATTGCTTCTAGAAAGATTCGTGCAATTGGTAGTTGGACATTCCTTTTTAATTTAGAAATTGCCGCAAAGCGATCGCTGCGATAGAGAGACAAAACCTCTTTAACTATCTGCCGCTGCTTATTTTTGACTCGCCCCCAAAAGATTATCCGTTCAATGATTAAGGCGATCGCCAATAAAGAAAATCCTAGCAAAGGAATACTGACAATTCCACCTGCTGCCCATAGGTTATCAATAGACATAAAAGATATCTAGCTTAGTGAGAATATTTTGCAACTTGTCTCTAAAAACAATATCACACCTTATGAGTATTTTCACGCAAATGATTTAAAATTTTTGTAACAAAAACATAACTTAAATTTCTGCTGTAGTTTATCTATAATTTTAAAATTAGCATCTGATGTTTAGCTTACTGTACAAGGTGTTACAGGATTCGAGGTCGATTGGCTTTATGATTAGAACATGAGATTATCGTTTTCAATAACCCAAAATTATTGGGTACTATTTTAATAAAATTTTGAAGTATCATTTTTGACAATTTAGTAATATCTTAAGGTAGTTCTCATAAAATTAATCAAAAATATTCCTAGTAAAATGAGCCAAAATTGCTCAAAATACTTTGTGACATTAATTCTTTAAAATTGTACATTAAAGCTTTATTTGTCCAGTTTAAATAATTAGTGTCACAAAATATAATCTTGTCTAAAGACTTTTATATATGACTCACAGCACAATTAGGAGAACAAATAGATGTTTTTATGATTTAAAGAATTAAGTGTCATTCTCGATCCCAGACATTTTTAAATTTAAAGAATTAAGTGTCATTTTTTACGGTTGAAATTTCTAGCTTATTGTGATGAATAATCTTGAAGAGGAAAAATAAAGTTTAATCTATCGTTAATTTTCCTGATTTAATAATAAGGCTCAAATGCCTGTCATTTAGTTATCGATTAGATTGTGTCCGAACCATTATTTACATAATATATAAAAAAAGCCGCTCGCCTAAAAGACATCAGCAGGATCGGCAGAGCGAAGTATACCTGTGGCGAGAAAACCAGAAATACAACACATAACCATACTTAAAATAAATACATTTATTACTACACTCGATCGCATAATTAATTGTATCTGTGTCAGCGTTGCTAATAACTGATAGAGCCATAATGAAATCAAGAAGCCAGGTAAAAAACCGATTAAGCTCAAGATTACAACTTCTTGCAGCACAACAAAAATGAAATACTTATCTGAATAACCGATCGCCTTGAGGGTGGCGTATTCTGGTAAGCGATCGCTAACATCGACATAAAGAACTTGATAGAGAATAATTAAGCCGACTATAAAGCCCACAATAGTGCCAAATTTAAGTACAATTCCTGATGGTTGTGATGCTTGATATATTTGTTCTCGTTCGATTGATTCTGCGTGGGTTAGT
>JBCCDL010000210.1:0-8349 GCA_039030815.1 Cyanobacteria bacterium P01_A01_bin.83
GAGTTCGATTCTCGCCATCCGCACTTGTCTTATAGCTTTAATTTGCGAGACTTTTAGTTGCAAGTTGAGGATAATAATCGTGAAGTTCACTCAATTCTGATTCAAAAGCGACTACGAGAAATGATCTACGCTGCTGCTTGCCAATATTTGTAAGCTGCATAAGCCATGGTTACTACCCCAGTCAAAATCGCATCTTCATCAATGTCAAATAGTGGATGATGTAGTGGATAATTGAGCTTATTATGGTGTCCAACTCCCAAGCGAAACATACATCCAGGAATATTATCCAAGTAAAGAGAAAAATCTTCTGCACCTAAAGATGGTTCCGATAGTAGCTCAATACTATCATCACCCCAAGCCTCCCGCGTAGCTGACTCCATAATTTGGGTTAATGCCTCATCATTATATACTGAGGGAACTCCGCGACGATAATCAACCTGGCATTTAGCACCATAAGTCTGACAAACTCCCTGAACAATATTGGTAATCCACTCAGGCAAGTTAGCATGACTTTCACTATGAAGCGATCGCACTGTACCCATCATCTGAACGCGATCGGCAATGACGTTATGTGCCCTACCACCCTCTATCTTACCAATAGATAACACAATAGGATGTAAGGGATTTTGAGTACGGCTAATCGCCTGCTGAAGACTGGTTATCACTTGAGAGGCAATCCAGATGGCATCGATCGCCTGATGGGGTCTTGCTCCATGTCCTGACTCTCCTTGAATAATAATTTCCAATTCATCGGCTGCCGAGGTTAAAGCCCCATAGCGAATGCCAATATGCCCCGCAGGAATTGAAGGAAAGACATGAACCCCGTAGATAGCATTAACTCCTTCTACTGCTCCATCTTTGACCATCCAGCTTGCTCCTTGAGCAATCTCTTCGGCTGGCTGAAACAAAAAGCGGATCGTACCAGGTAAATGAGCCGATAGCTGGGATAGCACCATTGCTGTCCCCATGCCTAAAGTCGCATGAACATCATGACCACAAGCATGCATCACACCAGGCTTGACAGAGGTAAAATCTGAGGGGAGACGTTCTTGTATGGGAAGAGCATCCATATCAGTGCGAATGGCTAGAATCCGATGATCTTCACCTGCGCCTGCTAATTCACCAATAATTCCTGTTTTTCCTACAGCTTCTGTGACTCCTATCCCGCATGATGATAGTACCCCAGCAATATAAGCCGAAGTCTGATACTCTTGCCCGCTTAATTCAGGATGCGCATGGAGATGACGACGAATTTCAATTAATCGTGGGACAAATTTTTCAGCAGTTTTTTTAATTTCGGCAAGCATGTAGTAAAGAAAGCGATCGCCTGACCGCAATTGAGGTAGTTATTCTTGTTTAACAATTACTACAGTAATATTATCAGACCCTCCTGCTGCTTTAGCCGCATCAATCAACTCTTGGGCTGTTTTTTGGCAGGATTTTAGGTTGGTTAAAGTAGTTTCAATTTGTTCATCCGTCACTTCTTCGGTTAAGCCATCGCTACAAATCAGTAAGCGATCTCCCGAACGCACCTCAAATTCTTGAATATCAATCTGCTGAAGATCTTCCCTGCCCAAACATTGAGATAGGACATGTCTCCAGGGGTGAAACTTAGCCTGTTCAGCATTAATTTCACCTTTTTTTAAAGCCATTCCCACCCAAGTATGATCGTCAGTAATCTGCTCTAAATTAGAGCCTCGCCAACGATATAAGCGAGAATCCCCTACATGGGCACACAAAGGCTGTTGATCACGGAAAATTAGCACCACCACAGTAGTACCCATATCACGCCTTTCGGGATGAATTCGTTGATCTTCAATAATACTTAAATTAGCTTTTTCTACTGCCTCTTTGAGCAGAACTTCTGATGCTATAGGTGACGACCAGTGCTGTTCAAGATATGCATAAATCACTTCCGTGGCGATTTTACTAGCTTCTTGTCCTCCAGCATGTCCCCCCATACCATCAGCTACAATAAAAAAACGCCCCAACTCGTCGTCCACAAAGTAATTATCTTGGTTTGCTGTTCTGACAACCCCTGTATCCGTAAGACCTATAAATTGACGCTTCATAAACAGTTAATCTGTAAACTGATAAAAATCAAAGATATAGTCTCCAAGTCAACTATAAGTGCTGGCAGCCTGATATCTTTTAAAACATACGATCAATGCGATCAAGACTTTTTAATAATTTCAGTAATGCCCATCCAGGCAATAATGCAATTACCGCAGCGATCGCTGCTATGATCTTGAATCCACTAACCAGAAGGAGAGTGGCGCAAATTAATAACGCACTAAATAATACAGTATAGTTTGTCCCTAACTGAATTGCACTTAAGCGACGTATTACCCGTTCTGATTCTAAAGAACGAACCCGAACCCTAAGATCTCCCCTTTCTAATTTATCTATTGTATCGTCGATTCGTCCAGGTAGTCCTAGGGCTGCTGTTCCTACCTGTGCTGCCTGTCTGCCTATTTCATCAAAGATAGTACTACCATTGGAATTGTTGCTATTAGTCATAAGTTGCATCGCATAGGGTTGAGCTACTTCCATAAAATTAAATTCAGGATCGAGACCTTTGCCGACTCCTTCTAAAGTAGAGAAAGCACGCATCACAAAGGTAAAGGTGGCAGGAAATCTGAATGGTTGACCGTAGGCAATTTCATATAGATCTTCGCTAATCGCATCTACAGACTGTTCCTCAAAGGGTTTGTCCATAAAGTTATCCAGCATAAACTGAATTGACCGACGTACCGAACTCATATCTCCTGTAGGAACTAATGCCCCCAAGTTAATTAAGGAGTTAACTACTTTATCTGAATTTTTTTGCGCTATCCCAACCAAGGTATCCATCAAACCTTCTCGGATATTGCTTTCAATTTTACCCATCATGCCAAAATCATAAAAAATTAGTGACCCATCTGTGTTGACGGCAATGTTTCCTGGATGGGGGTCAGCATGAAAAAAGCCTCCATTGAGAATTTGCTGTAAATAAGCTTTTGCTCCTAATCTTGCCAAAGCTTTACGGTCTAAACCTGCCGCTTCAATCGCCTCATAATGACTAATTTTAATCCCTGGCATGTACTCTAAAGTCAACACTTTGGGAGAAGCATACTTCCAATATACTCTGGGAACACAGACCCAACTCTCATTTTTGAAATTACGACGGAAAGTATCAGCATTACGACCTTCCAGCAGATAATCGGTTTCTTCCCATAAAATTCGGCAACATTCGTCATAAATTCCCATCCAGTCGCGATTTTTGCCCCACTTGGGATGATTTTGGAAATAGCGCGCGATTTGCCGCAGGATAGCAAGGTCGATTGTAAATAATTGTTTAAGACCAGGGCGCTGTACCTTGACAACTACATCTTCACCACTATAAAGCCTGGCACGATGTACTTGACCTAAACTGGCTGCTGCTAAAGGAATCGGGTCAAAACTAGAAAATAACTGATCTACACGCTTAACAAAGTCTGATTCAATAGTTCCTTTAACCTGCTCATAAGAAAAAGCTGGTACTCGATCTTGTAACTTTGACAGTTCCTCAACATACTCAAGGGGAAATAGGTCTGCCCTAGTCGAAAAAAGCTGACCAAGCTTGATAAATGTTGGTCCCAAGTCCAAAAAGCTTTCCCGAATCCAAATCGCTTGCGCCCTGCGCCTAACGGCTTCCTTTTGCTGGGTAAAACCGCCAGCATAAGTCCATTTGCGCTTATTCCACCAGTTACTAAACAAGAACGAAAATACGAATAGCCAAATATCTAATCGACGGCGATTACGAGAATATTTGGGTTTATTCCAACGATATGATTTGCCAGAAACCATGGGAGCAGCTTTCTCGCCACCAGACTTCGATTGAATAACTGCCATATCACTCTGGGCTTGAACGGACTTATTAGGCTCGGAATCTGTTGAATTTTGAGGAGAAAAAGCAGGAGACACTGGTTATGACAAAAAATTAATTAAGATAATGATTAGCTAACAAAGATTAACTAATCTAAATATTAGCTACATACTGACCAAAAAAACAGCAGAGCAAAAAGTGTTTGGGTATAAACTAGTTCAATCTAGCTAATAAGAAAACTAGTAACTGTATAAACTGTATAAGTCTTAATAAGTTAGCAACCCGTAATAAGAATTATATTAAGTACGATACTTTTTTAATTCGGCTCTAAGAGTAGCGATTTCAGCTCTTAGTTGATCTAGCATTACTTGTAGTTCATCTGAGTTATTACTACTGATGTCAATGTTGACCGTACTAGGGGGATTAGTAACACCAGTGCTGTTAGTGCTGTTAGTGCTGCTACTACCATAATATGAGCTGTTTTCTGTTGCTTGTTCGGCTCTTAATTGAACTTCTTCGACAAACTGTCTCAGATTTTCTCGCTGTTGGGCATCAAATTTGCCTAAATCGCTCATGGCATTAGTGAAAGATTCTTCAAGCTTTTCGCTCATAACCTCCGCTAGCGCTCGACCAAAGAAGAAAGCATTGGTAACAGGATTATTGCTCATGTGTCAAAGGGTCAACTTTATCTAAATAGCTGTATGTAACAGATTATATCTTGTTTCTTTGCCTTAGAAGCTTTTCCCC
This sequence comes from Cyanobacteria bacterium P01_A01_bin.83, assembly GCA_039030815.1. Classification (GTDB taxonomy): domain Bacteria; phylum Cyanobacteriota; class Cyanobacteriia; order Cyanobacteriales; family Xenococcaceae; genus Waterburya. Next base: position 4,595 of record JBCCDL010000210.1, read on the forward strand.
TTTTCTAGATATAGAGCTAAATCAGAATAATTGTGGGTTGAAATCAGTATGTTTGAGCGCTGAATCATTGGCGATCGCTTTTTTCGGAAAAGCTCGATCGGATATCTGGATCTTTTCTCTAGCAAGCTTTTATGTCAAGTTTAATTCCCTTGAAGCGACTGATAGTTTATAGATGCTTAAACACCCAGAGCAAAACTTAGAAAATGATTAAGAAGCTATTAGTATTACATTTGGCTTAAATAAAAACACAGATACAGCTTTAAGAGTTTCACACTCCCAGAACATTGATCTTAGTGATGAATTTAAACCTTAGGGTGACTTGCTAGTAAACTTGATCTTAAGTTTATATACCTTATTAATTGTTAGCCGATCATTACTTTCTAATTAGCTTATGCAGATAGGCGGAATAGGCTTTTTGAAATTACTTGCTCTTGGTAAATTACAATCTGTGTAATGGGAAAGAAGGCAATAAAGATTATCTGATTATTTTGTTCTGATTATTGATTAAAGCCTTGATTGTTTGCCATTTTTAAGGTTATCAGTTAGTAGTTGCCAACTTTGACAAATTATAGCCCAAGCAAAGCGGTATCAGACAGTTGAGTTTATGCCTCAAGCTCATAATAGAAATAGTAAAGACTATCCATGAATCGTGATCCAGAAAATTTCGACAGATCAACTGATTCTCAATCAATTGATGAGTTGATTGATTTGTTATTAGAGCAACCAGCGTCGCCTCAAAAGACTACAGAGCAAAATTGGTCAGTGAATCGAGATATCTCTCCTGATGCTGAGGAGAAATATGTATTGCCTCAAGATCATTCAAGAAAAGTTACTCTTCCAGAACTAAATTCTAATTATTCTAACGAGGATACTCATGAAATTGAAGTGGAAATTGAGAATGACACTCCGCCGACATTAGAGGAAGCAATAGAATATGAGGCATTTTTGCAGCAAACTGTGACTCCAGAAGTCTCAAGAGTTGAAAATATCGACAATACTGAAAATATAAAAAGTATTGAACAGGTTGCGGCTTTAGATACAGAGACCGCTTCAACGGAAGATTTAGCTGATGCGCTTAATAGTTTGATTCCTCTAGTTATCGAGTTGCTGCAATTTAAACTTGATGAGTCTAGAGAAGGAGTTATTCAAACCATAAGACCAGTAATTGATCAGCTAATTGAACATCGGATTAAAGAAGACTCACCAAAAATGGCAGCAGCGATCGCGCAGATCTTGCCTGAAGCAATCACCAAACAAATGGATCTCGATCCAGAGACCATTGCTAGAGCGCTCGCGCCAGAAATTGCTTTATCAATTAGGGAACAAATCCGATTAAATGAAGAGGCGATTCCCCAAGTTTTAGGACCTGAGATGGGCAAAGCGATCAAAGCTCAAATTGAGTCAGAAAGAGACGCCATGGTTGATGCGCTCTATCCTGTAATCGGCAGCACCATATCTAAGTATATGGTAGAAGTGGTACAGGACATCAATCGTAAGGTGGAGAGAAATCTCAGTCCTGAAGGCATTAAGCGCAAATTTCGGGCGAAGCTTCAAGGGGTTTCCGAAGCAGAATTAATCTTTAAAGAGTCTGTAGGGTATCGTGTTCGAGCAATATTTTTAATTGACAAAAACTCGGGGTTAGTAATTCATGAAATACAGCTACCAGGAGAGGAGCATCTCGATTCTGACATGCTGGCGGGGATGCTGACTGCGATTCGCAATTTTGCCAATGACTGTATTAATTCTAGGTCTGAACTGGATTTGATTGATTATGGAGACTGGAAAATTCCTCTGGAGGTAGCAGGATATTGCTACTTAGCCGTAGTAGTTTCTGGGGAACCGACTAAGCAATTTATTACTAAGCTGCGTCAAGTTATGGGCGAAATCGTACTCGAACATGGTGCGGCGATTCAGAAATTTGACGGTAACATCAGCGATGTTCCTCAAGGTCTTAAGACTAAGCTGGAACAGTTGACCAAAAACAATAAAGAACTACCCGCAAAATCAGCCTCTTCTTACGCATTGCTATGGTTATTAATTTTTATTCTGAGTCTGATTTTTATTCCCTGGGGCATAGTTAATCATCGAGCCAAAGTTGCTCAAGATATCGAGCAAATTACCATGACCCAGCTAGATAGCGCTCCTGAGCTATCAGTGTATCGTCTTGACCCCCAAGTCAAAGATGGAAAATTAACCGTCAGAGGTAGGGTTCCTAGTGCCTATCTACGCGATCGCGCCGCAGCCATTACCCAAACAATTGCCCAGAACCATAATTTGCAATTGGATAATCAGATTATTGCCGTCAATGTTCCTGTAAATCCGAGCTTGGTTACAGGGGAAATTGCTCGGTTGACCAAATTATTTAATCAACGCTCCCATGTAGCGATCGCCACAGATTATCAACCACCAACTTTAACCGTTTCAGGATTTATTTTAGAGCCCAATACTTCGTCCACCATTGGCAAAGCATTTCGCCAAATACCAGGAGTGGAGCAGCTAGTTTTTGATGTAGTTGATCAACTTCCGCTAATCAAACAGCGTATTTATTTTGCTTTGGGTTCAAGTAAGCTAGATTTTGCCGATAATCTTAGTAAAATTGATGCGACTAAAGAACTTTTGCAACAGTATCCCCTGTTACATTTAAAGTTAACTGGTTCTGGTGATGGCATCGGTTCTTCAAAGATCAATCAAAGATTGGCACAAAAACGCTGCCAGAATGTCGAAAATGCTTTAGTAGCTAGAGGAATCGACTCTAATAGACTGATTACTGACTGTGATTCAGTGTTGTTGCCAGAAAACGAAGTTGACGAGCCTACATCGTGGTCAAAACGATATGTCAGCTTTGAACCATTTATTCCCCCGAACTCTCAATAAATATTACTTAATGTCAACAATTAGCAAAAAAATTTGTTTACTTGGAGATTTCAACGTTGGCAAAACTAGTTTAGTACGACGTTTTGTCGAAGATCAATTTAGCGATCGCTATCTAACTACCGTTGGGGTCAAGATATCTCGTAAATCGATAACCGTCAGCAGTGAGCCAGATATTCGTCAGGTTAATCTGCTGGTGTGGGATTTAGAAGGAAATACCAAGTTTAAGTCGATTACTCCTAGCCATCTCAAAGGTGCTAGTGGTTCGATTATTGTGGCGGATCTAACTAGAACCGATACTTTAGAAAATTTGAACCAGCATCTCAAGCTGTTTTGGCAATTAAATCCAGAAGGAGGAGTGATTATTGCTTTAAATAAAGCTGATTTGCTTCCCCAAGAGAAGCTAGAAAGATTGCTAGAGAATTACGGTTCGCATCAGTTTGCAGGAATTATTGATATTTATGTCACTTCGGCAAAAACAGGAGACAATGTAGCCGAAATATTTGACAAGTTAGCCCAAGTCATTACTCTGTTGCCTTAAAAATAGAGATTTCAATACCGTTATCTCAATTAAAATTGAATATAGAATAGCGATGAGGTTATGGCAAATTTTTTGAACTTAGTTAATCGGCCGCGAGATACAAGCCTTCACACTGTAACTGACTTCTTGAGTAGTTTCGTCTGTCAGTTTAGCTATCTATCGGTTTTTCATGAAGTAAACTAGAGAGAATAAATAAAAAATAATCTAGTTTTAACCTGCCAAAGCAAATTAAAACCTCGTAGTATATATATTTTGGGGAACGATTCTAGGAGACCATTGCGCCCATGGGAAAAGTAGTCGGCATCGATTTGGGAACAACTAATTCCGTAGTAGCGGTAATGGA
>JBCCDL010000211.1:0-8342 GCA_039030815.1 Cyanobacteria bacterium P01_A01_bin.83
GAAACCTACCATCAACTCTTGAATGATTTAGCGCAAGCCGAACTTACTGATGGCGAAATTGGCAAAATTGCTCAATTATTAATGCGTTCCCGTCAGGAAGCACTCAAGCCTCTGGTTTCTCAAAATGAAATGGACGCATATTACGAGGTCTATCCCCAGGAGCAATAAGGTTATATTATGATTTAGCAATTCCCTTCATTGCCAAATCGACTAGCTCATCAATAAATTCCATGGTTAAAGGCTGATGTTGGAGTAACAAGCGATAGAACAATGGACTATATAAAGCATCGATCGCCACTTCAACATCTATATCTGCTCTCAATTCGCCTCTGTCTACTCCCCTTTGCCATATTTGTTGGGCATCTTTTCTTCTAGGAATCAGCCAATTTTCACGAAACGCAGCCATTAGTTCTTGATCTGCCTGTCCACAACCAATCACATTAGCTAATACTTGCCCTCTGGGACTGTTCATTAGTTTAACGATTTTTTGCATTTGTTCTTTGAAATCATCTTTAGCCGACCCCGTATCGGGAAAAGTAATCTCAGGAGTTATGATCTCTAGAAAAGCATCCATCGCTAAGGCTGCTTTGGTTTTCCAACGACGATAAATTGTGGGTTTTCCAACTTCTGCCCTGGCTGCTACACCTTCTATGGTTAAATCCATAAATCCAACTTCAATTAGCATTTCATAAGCTGCTTTGAGAATTTTCGTTCTGGTTTCAGGCGATCGCGGTCGCCCACGTCCAGATTTGACAATGGCTTTAGCTTTTTTCATTTTGGAAATTGATCTATATTTCCTTAATTATATTGCATATCGTAACGTAACAAAAATGACTGTGGAGTTAACAAAAGGCAACCAAACATTTATCTACCAGAAGATAGATTCCTAAAAGATTTTGGCGATTGTTAGATTCTATAATGACCCTAAGTACTTATCATTTATCAATAATTTTGGTGTAATTCTTATCTTAAAATTGAGCATTTTAGAAGCATAATTGAGTTTGATTAACTAACCTGAGATAGTTGAATGGTCGATTCACCCATTAAAGCTAAAAAACCGTCATGGAACCAAGGTCAAATTCTTTTAGAAACCCTTGCTTCCTTAAGTTACCGTGAGCAAGATTTAGATAGTTACCTTTATCAAATTACTTGCGCGGCGAGTCATCTACTAAAAGTTGATTGGTCGGTAGTTACTTGTTGCGATCACCAAGAATATCAGGTGATTGCGAGCAATCTTAAAATGCAATCTCAGCAAAATTCTTTTAATCTTCATGGCAGTCTCACTGGTACAGTGGTCAAAACGGGCAAGAGCTTGTGTGTCAGAGATACCAAGCTAGATAATAAATATGGAATTGCTCCTCCTGGCTATCGTTCTTATCTAGGTGTACCTTTAAAAGTTCCAACAGGAAAAATTATTGGCACGGTATGTTGTTTTGGTGAAAAGTCCCAAAGCTTCTCAGCAGAAGCATTAAGTATTACCGAATTACTTGCCGAACGGGCTGCGATCGCGATTGATAACTACAATCTTTACCAAAAACAACAAGACTTTAATCAAGCCTTAGAAAAAGAAGTAGCCAAGCGCACAGCACAATTACAACAAGCACAAGCCAAGTTAGTTGAAACAGAAAAATTGGCAGCAATTGGTCAATTTGCTTCGATGATTGTCCATGAAATTCGCAATCCAACTACAACAATTTTAATGGGTTTACAGAGTCTGCAAAAATTAAATCTGGGTCAACGTAATCAAATGCGCTTAAATTTGGCTCTAGAAGAAGGAGCAAGACTAAAAAGGCTGTTGCAAGAGATTTTATTGTATGCCAAGCCTCAAATTTTACAGGCAGAAACTATTGAATTGAACCAATTACTAGCAGACATGTCTTTCTCTCTAAGGAAAATGCCTGAAGCTAGTCAACGCAAATTGCAGTTAGTTTCAGACCATTCTCAATTCTTGGTTAAAGGCGATCGCGATAAGTTAAAACAAGTAATTATTAATTTAGTTAAAAACGCTTTTGAAGCAACAGAAGCTGGAGAAACTGTTACTTGTCATTTATCTTTAGATCACAATCGTGCTGGTTGTTGCGTAAGTGTTATTAATCAGGGAACTCCTATTCCACCAGATATTTTGCCAAAACTAATGGAGCCTTTTGTTTCTAATAAGCCTGGTGGCACTGGGTTGGGGTTAGCCATTGTCAAACAGATTGTTACTAATCATGGTGGTGCTTTATCGATTGAGTCGGATCAAGTAACAGGAACGAGAATTAGTTTCACCTTGCCTCAACGTGAACCAGGGTAGTGCTAAGTAACATATTTCAATTTGTTAAGCTATACAGAAAAAGAGATTGGGTGTTACTGATTTTAATTGGAAAATTATAAGCTGGAGATTTACGATACTTTTCTCACGCGGTAATTTGGAACTTTTTGAACTTGCTAAACGGAATTAGTTTTTCTGAGAATACGTTTGATATCAGGCGATCCCCTCTCTCCATGATCTTTATTTGATAATGTTTTGAGACTTTTTTCTTTTGGAACTTGACATCTGCTTTTAGTTTTAGCTATTATTAATTGCGTGACGTAACGTTAATAAAAAAAAGATTAGATGACTGCCTACACTCAAAGACGAACTCTTAATAGATCGCCTTCAAAGAATAACCATATGCCTCGCTATAAATTGTTTTTGCTTACTTGGCTGGCAATTTATCCTCTAATTACGATTATTCTGCATTATTTTGGTAGATATCTTAATTTGTTACCCCTGCCTTTGCGTACCTTGCTTTTAACAGGAGTTTTAGTTTATCTAATGACTTACTGGGTAATGCCAGTGTTAGTCAGGTTATTTCATAACTGGTTAAATTCTAATTAAAAAGCGCGCTCCCTCGGCTACGGGTCGCGTAATCGCTTATTTGTTATATATTTAGGAATAAAACTATGAAAGATTCACCGTCCATATTTATCGATACAGCTTTGTTAGCTTTGTTTTTAGTCGGTGTTCAGTATTCCGATTTTGACAGCCAAAAAGCAAATTCTAATGATAAGAGTACCTTAATCGAATTTTCGCGCTCATTGTAAATCGGGCTTTTTTTACCTATATAATTTACTCGCCGTAACGTTAAATAAAAATTATGACTATAGAACATAAAACTTTGATTTCACCAACATTCGCCATCGCACAAGATTTAGTAGTTAACCGTCTGGGTTATGGTGCCATGCGTCTATCAGGTCAGCCTGGTAATTTCGGTGCATATCCTGACTGGTCAGGGGGAAAGCAGCTTTTACAACGTGCGGTAGCATTGGGAGTTAATTTCATTGATACCGCCGAAGCTTATGGTGCGGGATTTAATGAAAAGCTAATTGCTGAGGCTTTGCATCCCTATCCCCAAAATTTAGTTATTACTACTAAAGGGGGAATCAATAAACCAGCACCAGATAAAATATTAGCCGATGCTTCTCCAGAATTTCTCAGAAAAGGGGTAGAAGGAAGTTTGCAAAGGCTTAAACTAGAGCAAATTGACCTTTATCAGCTACATCGTCCCGATCCTAAAGTTCCTTTTGTAGAATCTATTGCTGCTTTAGCGCAACTCAAACAGGAAGGTAAGATTCGTCATCTGGGCATTTCTAATGTCAGTTTGGAACAGATTAAAACAGCTAAAAATATTGTTGAAATAGCTTCCGTACAAAATCGTTTTAGCTTCAATGACCGAACCAACCAGGATATTTTAGACTACTGTACACAACATAATATTGCTTTTATTCCCTACGGTTCTTTGGGCGCTCATCCTTTAAGACGTGGCGCACCTTTAGCCAAGGATGAAGGAATCCTAGCCGAGATTGCCCGAAACAAGGGGGTTAAACCCAATCAAATTGCTTTGGCTTGGTTGCTACATTATGCGCCGAATATTATCTTAATTCCTGGTACGACAACCACTGCTCACCTAGAAGAAAATATCGCAGCAAGTTCGATTCAGCTGACTACTGAGGAAATGAATGCTTTAAATCGGATACCAACAGCAAAATAGGGGTTTAAAATTTGGTTGTCTGTCAATTATATATTGCAATCGCAATACAAGAGTCCAATGCTATTTATGATTATCGAACGATTTCAAAACAATGATATGCTGCCAATTTATCATCGGATCGCATCACAAGGACGAATGTTCCCCGAAGGTCTTAAATACATTGATAGCTGGATTGAGCCAAATTTTAGTAGATGTTTTCAGCTTATGGAGTGTGATGATCTGCGGGTATTGCAACAATGGATTTTACAGTGGCGCGGTACGGGTGCAACTTTTGAAATTGTACCAGTACTCAGTAGTGAAACAACTAGAGAAGTTGTTCAACCGTTTCTCGACCAGTTGTAGTTTGTTTTTAATTGCCATAAATCACCAATAGTTTTTGCACAAATAATTTACGATACGATTAGTAAATATGAATACAACAACAGACACCGCAACAATACGCCAACTAACCCAACAATGGATCAATATTTGGAGTCCCCAAGATAAACCCTTTACAGGAAAAGGTTTTGAGAACATCTTTGCTACGGGAGCCAATGAAATCTTGGTTTTTGATAATATTCAAAATGAAGTGGTAGTGATACGCAGCCTCCAGGAATACATTGATACCTGGGTGCCTTTTATGAAAGGTTTTAGCTATTGGAACATCGAACTTGAAGATAATTGGAAAATTTCGATTGATGGGAATTTAGCGGTGACAACCTTTTCTTGGGTTGGTGGAGGAAAAACCAAAGAGGGACAAGAAGTAAAAGCTAAACAGTACGGTACGCACACTTGGAAACGAATTAACGGGGAATGGCGGTTAGTTCACGAACATTTAACTGGTGGAGAATTACCGAGAAACTAAGAAACACAATTGCCTTATTGAGCCAACATTTCTAAACCAATAAAAAACTCTTAATTGTTGAGAAAACTGTCATCATGAAAACTATTTCAATTATTTATCATTCTGGTTCGGGTCATACTACTGCAATGGCTAAAGCTGTAGCCAAAGGTGCTGCTTTAGTCGAAGAAACCAATGTCAATTTGCTTGCAATTGAAGGTAAACAAATTGTTGATGGACGTTGGCAAGATGAAGTGATAATGGAACAGCTTAATAGTTCTGATGCCATTATTTTTGGCAGTCCTACTTATATGGGTAGCGTTTCAGCTCAATTTAAAGCTTTTACTGATGCTACTTCGGCGATTTATTTTAGTCGTCAATGGAAAAATAAACTGGCTGCTGGGTTTACTGTTTCAGGAAGTCCTAGTGGAGACAAAATGAACGCGTTGATGACTATGTTCATCTTGGCAGCACAACAGGGAATGATTTGGGTTGGATTAGGCGAAACACCCATCAACGATGATGGAATTAATCGCTTAGGTGGTTATGTCGGTGCAATGGGACAGGCAATGCAAGAGTCTGTAGATGTTGCTCCTAATCGAAAGGATAAGCTAACTGGCGAAGCTTTAGGTCGTCGTGTAGCAAAAATGGCTAAACGGTTTCATCAATAACAATTGATACGAGCATTAATACTTAACGCATTAGCGATCGCCTTAACCTTCCAAGTCGTGTTAATTGAGGAAAACAACTTGTCAGATCAATCGCAAAATATTGAATTAGAATCTAACTTGTTTTTACCAACAGACTTACTGGTAACACCTGACATCACTATCAGAATGGTGACAGAAGCACCTGTAGATGGAGTTGCTTATCGAGAGGGTTATTCTACCCCCTGTGTGATAGTCAACTTTGGAGCGAAATTAGAATCTTTTGAAGTAGAAGGCGATCGCGCTAGGGGCTATAAAGGTTCAGTAGTTCCTGGTGATTTTTCATTTCTTCCTCCAGGCTCAGTACTACAGGGCTGTTATCAAGGACTTGAGTTGTCTTATGCTTATATCATGCTGCCTTTAGAACGTTTCAATCCGATGTATGCTGAAAAAATGCTGATTATGCAGAGCGATCCTTTAATTCAGAAATTTGCTCAAGCCCTTTATACTCACAGACATCGCAACGATCCCAATATCATGCTCTACCGAGAAAGCATGAGCGAGGCTTTGGTTCAACATCTACAACTGGTTCATTTAGAAAATAACGCAGCACAATTCAAGCAAAAACCCGATTTAGAGCGCTTAAAAAGCTATATTAAAGCAAATCTCAATCATAAACTAACGGTTGGTGAATTAGCAAAGCTAGAAAAAACTACGCCTAAATTATTACAACAAGCAGTTAAACAAAAATACGGTCAGTCTGTATACGAATGGATTGTTACCCTGCGCTTGGAGCGATCGCTTTTATTATTACGCAACAAAAACTTTGACCTAGCTGCTATAGCGGGTGAAACGGGCTTTGCTAATCAATCCCACTGGACTCGTCTATTTCGTCGTCATTTTGGTATTACTCCAGGAAAATTTCGTTCTCAATTGACGTGAAACTGACGTGATCGTACTAAATTAAAACCCGATTGTGATATACACGGCTAAAAAATCTTTTATAAGGTTATTGAATTAATTAGGATTGATACAAACATGGCAAACATTAAAGATAAAAAAGTTTTAATTACTGGTGTTTCTTCTGGTCTCGGTCGTGCATTAGCTCAAAAGATCTTAGAACAGGGTGGTTATGTTGCTGGGACTCTAAGGAATAAATCCCAGATGAGTGAATTTGAAGCACTTGCCCCAGGACGTGCAGTAGCTATCGAAATGGACATTACCAATTCAGAACAGGTTAAGGCAGGGGTGGATAAAGCAATCGCCAGTTTGGGACAAATAGACGTACTGGCTAATAATGCGGGACATGGTTTGGTCGGTGCAGTTGAAGAAACCAGCGACGCTGAAGCACAACAAATGCTAGAGACAAACTTTTTAGGTAATCTACGGGTTACTAGCGCCGTACTTCCGCAAATGCGACAACAGAAAAGCGGTCATATTATTAATTATTCAGCGATCGGTGGTTTTACGGGCTTTCCTGGTCTTGGAGTATATAGTGCAGCCAAAGCAGCAGTAGATATTATGGGGGAAGCGTTGGCAGCAGAAGTCAAACCTTTGGGAATAAATGTAACTATTTTGACTGTAGGTATATTTAGAACTGAGTTTGCAGGTCGTTCGCTACAGCATACAGAGCAAGTTTTAGATGCCTATCAAGAAACCCCCGCAGGCAAGTTTCGCGGATTTATCGATAATCTTTCAGGAAATCAGCCCAACGACCCCGAAAAAGCAGCCGAGGTAATAATCAAACTAATAGAATCGAATGAACCACCCTTGCACTTGGCTTTGGGTAGTGATGCTGTCAAAACTATTCAGGACAAAATCGAGCGTCTACAAAAAGATGTTCGAGCATGGCAAGAAATTTCCGCTTCAACAGCTTATTAATCAAATATTTAAAACTTAACCATGACTGACAAACCAAATATTTTAGTTCTCGGTGCTACTGGTAAAGTAGGCGGCGCAGTGGTAGACCAGCTTGTAGATAATAAAGAAGTTAACGTAGTTGCTGCTACTCGTTCTCCAGATAAAGCCCAAGCATTCAAAGACAAAGGCATTGATCGCGTAATTCTTGATTTAGATAATCCTGATACAATCGCACCTGCACTGAAAGACATAGATAGAGCATTACTATTAACTGGCTATACCGTCGATATGCTCAGACAAAGCAAACGGTTTCTTGATACGGCTAAACAAACAGGAGTAAAGCATATAGTTCATATCGGCGCATCTACTGCACCAATAAATGAAGTAGCTCATTGGGGATGGCATCAGTTTATTGAGGCGTATATCGAGAAGTTAGGCTTTAGCTATACTCATCTGCGTCCCGAAGCCTTCATGCAAAACTTGTTTGGCTTTGGTTGGCTCAATCAAGGTGTAATTACTAACTACATTGGTAATGCTCGCTGGAGTTGGATCGACTGTTACGATTTGGCTGCGGTAGTGGTGCCAGCTTTATTACATCCTGAGAAATACAATGGGCAAACTATCCCCCTTGGCTATGATGCTAAAACGATGGATGAGGTGGCGCAAATTCTGACAGAAGTTGTGGGACAACCATTTAAAACAGAAGCTCATTCTCCAAAAGAGTTCTTAAACATTGCTCTACAAGAAGGAGTAGACGCTATTAACTCTAATGCCTATATGAATTGTGTTTATACTCAGTTGGAGTTAAACGTAGCCGATAAGATTCCTGAAGCCGATCGCATTTTCAACAACTTTGAAGCAATAGTAGGACGCAAACCAAATACCTGGAAAGATTTTGCTTTAAAAAACAAGGCTAAATTGAAATACTAAGCACCTCTTTCCCTTATGGCAGGAATTGGGATTTCTAATAGTGCAAGTAGAGCGGGATAATGACAAAATACA
>JBCCDL010000212.1:0-8330 GCA_039030815.1 Cyanobacteria bacterium P01_A01_bin.83
TAGTTATTCAAGGACATTAATACCAAAGATGAACTTTTCTCTTTCTTCCCTGTATGATTGGTATCGCAATGCTATTCGCCATCCAAAATATCGTTGGTGGATAATGCTAGGGACAATAATTTATCTCATTAGTCCAATCGATATTGCGCCAGACTTTCTTCCTGTCTTGGGTCAAGTAGATGATGTCATGCTTGCTGGTTTATTGTTTACAGAATTATCGCAAATTATGATTGCCAAACTGCAGGCGCGTCAAGAAGGTAAAAACGTTTCTACAGTCGATACAGATAGTGAAACTGTTGATGTTAATGCTGAAACAGTAGTAAACAGTTAAATACTAAATCAAGTTATTATATAGTTTTTATCACATCAGAATTAATCAAGCTTAATCAAATATTTTTAGTGCGCCTTTTTGTCAGAAGGCGCACTTTTTTTTGAAGCAAATTAACTATTTATAAAATGTAACCTGCCCAAATTAATATCAACTGGAATTTTACCAAAAATATCATTTTGTTACTGACTTATTGTAGTTCTGATAATTTTTCCTCCACATATTTATATAAAGCCAGATTATTTTGGGCTTTAAATAATTTTGCCGCCTGCTGGAGATTTTGTATTGCCTCATCTTTTTCCCCCACGGTGTGCTGCACCAAACCTAAATTGCCATAGGCTTCAGCATAATCAGGCTTGAGCTTGATTGCCATTTGATGATCGTTTATTGCCTGACGATATTGTTTTGTTTTGTTGTGGGCTACAGCACGATTATAATAAGCTTCATCATAGTCAGGATTGAGTCGGATAGCACTAGTAAAATCAGCGATCGCCTTCTGATAATATTGTGCCGCTAAAAAAGTGGTTCCCCGATTGTAATAAGTGGGTGCGTGGCTAGAATTGTGTTTGATTATGTGGCTATAGTCAGCGATCGCTTTTAAGTATGCTTTAGTTTTGTGATAAACATTGGCTCGATTGTAATAGGGTTCGAGATCTTGAGGGTTAAGGCTAATGGCTTGATCGTAATCAGCAAGTGCTTGGTCATATTGCTTAGTTATATTGTAGGTATTGCCGCGATTATAGTAAGCTTCCTCAGAATCGGGTTGAAAACGAATGACCTGAGTATAATCGGCGATCGCCTGCTGGTGTTGTTTTAGTTTGTTCAGGGCGATGGCGCGATTGTAGTAGGCGTCTATATAGTTGGGGTTGAGGTTAATTGCCTGGGTCAGATCGGCGATCGCCTGCTGGTATTGCTGAAGTTGATTATAGGTAGTGCCGCGATTGAAATACGCCTTGGCATAATTGGGACAGAGATTGATCGCTTGAGTATAGTCGGCGATGGCTTGGGCAAAATTATCTAACTTGCCAGATCCATAACCACGAAACATGTATGCCAAGGTATCTTGAGGATTAAGCTGCAACAGACGATCTAAGTCTTTGATTCCTGCACTATAGTCTGAACAGCTATAGTAAAGTTCACTGCGGCGATAGTATAGCTCAGTGTTGTCAGGGTTTTGCTCAAGTTCTCGATTCAATTCCTCTAAAGCATTTTGCTGATCTGGAGTTAGTTGTTTTGCCATAGAATTTAATTTATTTTTAATCATTATTGCCAATTAAGCTTTTGAGCGATCGCAGTTGCGTAGCGCAAAAGTGCGGTGCAGTTAAATTAAGGCGGGTATCTAATAGCTAACGGTTAAAAGCTTTAAGATAAAATCGAACTCATGGGATTTGATTATTCTCTTGCCTTCTTTTTCAATATTCTTTAACTAAATTTAACCTAGCTACTTATGTTTCCCAGTTATCTACCTCCTGAAGCGAGTAATTTAATTGAATCAACCTCTGTCGAGATGGCACAACAAATTCAACAAGCGATGATTCCTACCTCTTTACATCAGGAAGAGATTAAAACTAGTTTTGTTAACCAGGGAAGCCAGGGTGTACCTATTTTATTAATACATGGATTTGATAGTTCATTGCTAGAGTTTCGCCGTCTGTTACCTAGGCTAGCAACGCAACAGTCTACTTATGCTGTAGATTTACTTGGGTTTGGTTTTACTCAACGCAATTTGGATATACCGTTAAATCCTGACAATATTAAAATTCATCTTCATGATTTCTGGAAAATTATTGTTCAACAGCCAGTAATTTTAGTAGGGGCATCTATGGGGGGTGCCGCAGCCATCGATTTTACTCTTTCGTTTCCTGATGCGGTAGAGAAATTGATTTTGCTCGATAGTGCTGGTTTAGCTAAACAACCTGCCATTGGCAAGTTTATGTTTCCGCCATTGGATTATTTCGCCACAGAATTTTTGCGTAATTCTAAGGTTCGTCAAAGCATTAGTCGTGCGGCATATCATAATAAAAGTCTGGCTAGCTTGGATGCCCAACTTTGCGCGGCACTTCATTTACGATGTCAGAATTGGAATAAATCTCTAGTGGCATTTACCAAAAGCGGTGGTTATGGTTCCTTTATTGATCGTATTGGATCAATTAAACCCGAAACCTTAATTCTTTGGGGCAAGCAAGATAAAATTTTGGGAATCAAAGATGCCCCTAAATTTGAGCGAGGTATTCCTAACAGTAAGCTGGTCTGGATTGACAACTGTGGTCATGTTCCTCACTTAGAGCAACCTGAAATCGTTGCCCAAGAAATATTGCAGTTTATATAGGAAACATAGAAATGTCTGGTCTTACTACTCATTACTCATTACTTTTAGTACAGATCAACCTACGGTAATTAATTAGAATGATTATAATTTTGTTTCATCCAGCTTCTGGTACCAAAAAATTGACAAGATTTACTAGCTACTTGGGCGGCTGAAGTCAAAGCTGTGGCGAAATCTGACTCTAGGATATAGTGACAAAAAGCCCCATGAAAAATATCTCCTGCACCTAAGGTATCTACAGCCTTAATTGATGGTACGGGTAAAGTGAATTTTTGATCTGAGATGAGATATTGAATCGGTTGCTCTCCTTGGGTAATAGCAATCTGGTCAATTCCTTGATTGAGCAAAAAATCAAAAACTTGATCGCTATTTTTACACTGTGGTGGATAAAAGTTAGCTGAACAAATTGCGTAGTCAACAAATGGAAGTACTATCTCTAGGTTGGGTTTCCAGCTACCACCATCCATTACTACGGGAATCTGCTTACTCTGAGCCGTTTTTGCGATCGCCACACTAGTTTCTAGTTGGTGTCCATCAATCAGCACAAGATCGATATCTGCTAGTAAATCTGGAGAAATTAAATTATCGGCTTGAGATTTAATCGCGTTGAGTGAAATAACTCCTCGCTCTCCAGTAGTAGTGTTAACAATAATAGAAGAAACAGTAGGAGGATCGTTTTTGTTGGGAATTAAATCAACTATTTCTAGGTCATAGTGGGTTAAATCATTTCTAATTAATTGAGTCAAAGGATGCTTTCCTAAAACCGTAATTAATTTACTTTGATTGCCAAGATAACTAAACGCCACTGCCGCATTTGCTGCTGGTCCTCCCCCTACAGTCAGATAATCCTGTGCCACAATTTTTTGGTTATTAGCTAAAGAGCGATCGCTCTTATAGAGAATATCTAAAGTAACTAAACCAACAAACAAACCTCTATATTGCATAAAATGCTCATGGTTGAATTATCTTAATTGTCATCTTGACACCTCCCACCGCTAAAATCAAAGATTTTTAACGGGAGATTCTAACACCTCACGATGCTAGTTTTCTGCTTCGTCCCGTGCCAACTAGAATACTGTTATATTGGCGCAGGACGCGAAGCGTCCAAGTCGCGTCTAGCTCCTGTCCCGCATGCAGTCCTCTTTTTGCATTACAGATAGCTTACCAGCAGGACTTGATTATTTTAAAATCTCTAAATGCTTTTGTAGTGGTGCAATAGTATTAGCGGCGATCGCGCCACTGGCAGCCACCGCAGGAATACCAATACCAGGGAAGGTAGAATCGCCACAGCAAAGTAAACCTAATAGAGGAGTTGTAGAACCTGGAAAGAGAGCTTTACCCGCCTGATGTGCTGCGCCATAGGTACCGTGATGACGGCGCAGATAGCGTTGATGGGTCAGAGGAGTGCCAACTAAAGATAGTTCAGTGCGGTCTTTAATATCGGGGATAACTCGTTCTAACGCTTGCCACATTACTTCTGCCCGTTTTTGTTTCTGTTGCTTGTAAGTTGCACTACGACGATCCATTGCTGCCCAAAGTTGATAGGGTTCATTACCAGGAGTGTAAACATGGATATTATGCTTGCCCGCAGGTGCCAAACTAGGATCTAACACAGAGGGAATGGACATCACTACCACATTTTGCGGTGCTGTTACCCCTTGTGACCAATCATTGACCACAATATAATGGCATTCTAAATCTTCTAATCCTGCGGCATCGATACCTAAGTGGAGATGCATAAAGCTTTCACATTCAGGAGTATTCGCTCTTTCTTTAACAAAACTGGGGGGCAATACACCTTGAGGAATCAGAGGCAATGTATCCCAAATCGAAGCGTTAGAAACCACTGTACTGGCTTTTATTTCCTGACCATTTCGTAAGCGTACACCTACCGCGCGCTTATTTTCTACTAAAACCTGTTCAACATGGGCATTAAACATAATCTCGCCTCCTTTTTTAGTTAACCCCCGCAGCAAAGCATCAACTATGGCACCACTACCACCCATGGGATAATCAAGCTGCACCCCTGGCTTGTACCATTCGGCAAACATAAACGCCATTTCTGCCCCCACGGTACCACTAGCAGGTAAGCCAGAGAGCAAAAAACTCAGTAAATCCATCCAGTTACGAATAAAAGGATCTGTGACAATTCCATCCATAATCTTGCTAAAAGGTCCCGTCATCCGCAAAATATTCGGTAGATGCCACAGAGTATTTGGTAGATATTGACCCATACTAATTGCTGCACCCAAATCAAAGCGCATCGCTAAAGGAGGTAAAGCATTAACCGCTTCAGCTAAAGGCTTCATTTCCGCCTGAAGTTTGCGCCACTGAGTTACAGCAGTTTCACCCCGAATATCTCTCAATACCTCACAAAAATGATCCGCTCCCACATAGGCATCAAAATCCCCTTCAGGTAGCCGACAACCCCAGACATCATAATTTGCCCATTCCAAGTCTTCTTCAATCGTATCAAGTACCTGACGCAACGGATTATTAGTTGGGCTAGAAGATAAACCAGAATAGAGAGAAGGACCCGAATCAAACTTATAGCCATCCCGTTCAAAACTATGGGCTGCACCACCAGCAATCGAATGGCTTTCGCAGACAGTTACTTGATAACCATACTTTGCCAACAGCGCAGCACAACAAAGCCCACCAATACCACTACCAATTACGACAACATCTACAGATTGATTCATTTTCTACTATTGCTCAAGACTTTACTATGCCACCTTTAGGGATAATCCCAAATCGAGATTAAATACTAATTATCCCTAAAATTACTAATCTTTGCGTTGATGGGAAAAAGCGATCGCTTTTGAAAATTGTGGTTCAAGACAACTATCTGTTTGGGAATGATTAAACTGGTACGGCGTATTCTGATGTATCAATCGAAACATAAAGATTATGGATAGCGAACAAACTAGGCAACTGGCGCAAGACGAAAGCACTACACCAGAAAAGTTGAGAGAATTAGCTGACTCTAGCGATTCTATAACTCGTCAGAATGTGGTGATGAATCCTAATGTTCCACCAGACGTATTAATTAAATTAGCCAAGCAGTTTCCCCGACAAGTATTTAATAATCCCGCGATCGATTTATTGCTGCTAGAAACCCCCAATCTGTTCTCTGGTACATCTGCGGATGCTTTGTGCAGTTTATTAAAAAGAGAAGTACCAGAACGGATGATTGAATATGCAATCTATTTTACAGATGAAAGGTTAAAGCTAGCTATTGTAATGAATCCACAAACTTCATTAAAAATTTTAAAACAGTTAGCTAAAAGTAACAACTATCGAATAGCAGAATCTGCTGCTTTACATATTAATTTCACTAATAATAATTCAGCCGACAATTATCGAGAGTTTGTACGCTCAAAAATCCAAAAAGAAACATTAAATTCAGATAAAACATTTCGAGAAATACTAGGAGATATTGATCAAATAATAAAACTATACGAATATTTGCCTCGCTCTATTTCTTTTTATCAAAAATCAAAAATTAGACAAAAGAAAAACTACCCTCAGGTCACATTGAGCGAAGTAGAGAGACTAATGGAGAAAAACAAATCGGTTTTAGATATTGCCAGCAATCCGAATATCTCGGTTGAGATTATTAATAAATTATTAGAGCATTATGATACTCATCAAATCGGTTGGCGTTTAGCTCTTAATCCTAGCACTCCCGTAACCGTATTAGAAAAGTTAGCAAGATCCAACTATCACAATGGAGTTCATGAAAAAATTGCGCTGAATGAAAATACTCCTGTTTATATTTTAGAAATAATCATCAATAGTAGTAGGCATATGAGCAATTACGTTTATACAGCATTAGGTAGAAACAAAAAATTATCGGATCGCCATTTTCGACAGTTTGTAAATAAATCTTTAGATGCTCAAATTGCTGTATTCAACAATCCAAATACTTCCAGATACTTGAAAGGAAAGCTATTAGAGTTTTTCAAAAGTGAGGTATATTCTTACCCATATAAACAATTAGCAAATGGTTCTCCTATATTTCCTATATCCAAAGAGCGTCCTCAAGAATTCATCAATAATCTTTACGTACCAGATGATTTTATTGAATTATGTGTTGTAATAGCAATTATTCGTTATAAATGCTATTACAACAGAAAAAATACTAAACCATTGTCAACACTACAAATTCTTGCAGCTCACCCCAATATAAATTTAAATAGTTTAAGAAAACTAGCAGAGCATAAAGATGAAGCGGTTCGTAGAACTGTTCTCTTTAATTATAAAATTTCTCAATACATTACTAAAGTTTGGGGGATGTCTTTCTTAAATACTTTAAATCAAAATGAACTGAAAATTCTCGCAAGTAGTTTTTATGCAACCGATAAACTTCTGAAAGAGTTAGTAAATCATAAAGACATTACGATCAGTCGCACCGCAGCTAGTAATCCTGCTGTAACTAATGAGATATTAGAAGAATGGCAAACGTCTCCTGATTATAAAGAAGGTGTTTTAGAACAAATAATGGCGGAAGAACAAAAATTATTAGACATATGGGAATCATCTATTTCTTCAGCCAACCGTTTGACGGTATTGTTAAACTCTGAAGCACCAATAGAAGTTTTGGCTAAGATTTCTCGTTCTGCATCTTGGTTAGAAAGATATGCCATAACCCAAAATCCTAAAACACCTTACCCTGTTGTTCAAAGATTAGCTGAAGATAGTAATATTATAGTTCGCACTGCTGCTAAAGTTAGCCTTGAAAAATATCAGAAAAAAATTATTAACTAAAGTTTTATTTAAAAAAATATGAATATCCAGCAAGCTAGACAATTGGCAAGAGATGAAAACACGACATCAGAAGTACTAGCGAATTTAGCTAAAAGCAATGATTATCAAACTCGTAAATATGTTGCTAACAATCCCAACACGCCTATAGAAATTTTACTAAGCATTTGTTTTGAATTTCCCCAGGAAGTAATAGAAAATCCCATCATTCCTCTTTTGATTCTTGAAAACCCAGATTCATTAACCTGTAAAATACCTTTGGATTTTCTTTGGAATTTTAATAAAATAAAACAATTAACTGATATCGAGATTAAGCGTTTGGGCTGGACAAAAGATCAAGGTAAAAATTATTTAATGAAGAAATATGGAAAGCGTTCTCGATTACATTTAACAGATGATCAACTTTTAGATTTTTTAACTGATTTAAGAAAAATTAACAGTGCCAAAAGAAATGCGGATATCAAACAAGATAGGCAATTAGCTCAAGATGAAACTACCTCATCAAAAATACTAGTAAATTTAGCTAAAAGCAAAGATTATCAAACTCGCAAGTATGTTGCTAGTAATCCTAATACGCCTGTTGAAACTTTACTCAATATTTGTTTTGAATTTCCACGAGAAGTAATAAATAATTCCATAATTCCACTATTGGTTCTTGAAAATTCTGATTTATTAACCTGTAAAATTCCAATAGACTTTAACGAGATAAAACGATTAACTGATATCGAGATTAAGCGTTTAGGCTGGACGATATCTCAATGTAGAAACCATTTAATGAAACACTACGGCGGCAAGCGCTCTAGATTACACTTGTCAGACAATCAATTTTTAGACTATTTAGCTGATTTGAGAAAAATAAAATAAATTTTTGCTATGTAGACAATTATGAATATTAAACAAGAAAGACAA
>JBCCDL010000213.1:0-8323 GCA_039030815.1 Cyanobacteria bacterium P01_A01_bin.83
CAAACTCTCTTGTTGATGAAGTAAAACCATGTCTCCATCTAAAATTAGATTGCGATTTTGTAAATGATCCCACCAACGAGGAGTTAAGTAATGTAGCTTAGTAGCAAAATTACGGGTAAACTGAGCCACAATCCGCGATTTACCAGGGGCAACGGGCAGACAATAGGTAATCAAACCAACCTGTTTGCTTTCATCGCCAAAAGTAAGACCATACTCTAAACGGCAAGGTGGTTCAAAAGTAATTGTAGTTTTGAAAGGTCGTGAGGTTTCTACTTCAATGCGATCAATAGTTGATTGCAAGATATCCAAAACAATAGGCTTGGCTTTTTCTCTATTACCCTGTATCCCATGATGAGCAAAAGGAACATGACTAGGATCGGCAACATTCTCAACTAAAGTGCGCCAATCATACTCTAAATCCCGTACCATTGATGACCAGACAAAACCCTGACTTGAATCTATCTTTGGCGATAGAGGTAAAGCAGTTTTCGCCGCCGTTTCAGGTGAAGATGCATCCATCCACACCCAAAGTAGATCGTTTTTTTCTACAGCAGGAAAAGCAGTAGCACACAAATTTTTATTAGAAGAAATAGTTTGGGTCTCTTGGCTTACTTCTGATATATCACTCTGCTGGCTATTTTTGACCTGTAATTTTGAATCTGCTTGAGGAATACGAGTACAACCACCGTTTGATTCAAATTGCCAACCGTGATAGCTACACATCAGATTCCCTGTCTGGTCGTCGATTCTACCTTCACTTAGGGGAGCAAGTCGATGGGGACAACGATCTAAAAATACTTGGTATGTTTCTGATCTGGGTGAGTACCAAATTACCAGAGGAATCCCTAATAAAGTGGCAGTAGTCGGTTTTTGCGGCTCAAGATCTTCTACAGGTAAAAGAGGATACCAGTGCTGAAAAAAATCAAAAGATGGCATTGCTGATTTTTAGCTCCTCCAGAAACTATTGATTGACCATGACAAACTAAAAATGAATCAATTATTTTTTAGGAGAGAATAGCAATACAGGAAACCAGCTACTACGCATCAAGTCGTTGGCAAAGCTGCGGACTGTCCACTGTAACAAGCTATTGCGATAATCTGTAGCAATGGCGATCGCACTTATATCATAATCTAGTGCCGCAGCATTAATTTCCTGTAGAGGATCGCCAATCTTGACCAAGGTATTCACCTCTATATTTAAGGCTTCTAACTCTTGTTTCACTTCTTTTAAGTTAGTTTCTGCCTCTGCTTCTCGTTGCTCTGCCAGCATTGATGTTCTGCCACAATCATCAACCACGGACATCAACATACACTGTTTTAAAGAATTCTCTGGGCGATCGCTGGCATATTTCTTGATTTCTTCGATCAAGTAGCGAGCCGTTTTACTACCGTTGTAGGGAACAAGAAGATAACGCCAAAGATGCTGACAACGTAATGCTAATTCTTCGCGGGTATAGGTAGTAATTAATTCAGGACGAATTATATTTAGTGGTTGACTAGTGATTTTAGCTAAACCAGTACTGGTGCTGCCAAAAAACTTTTCCTTTAACAGGCTTCTGATAGGAGTACCTGTCATAATTACATCGATATCATATTGTTTTAGTACTCTAGGAATTGTATCGAGGGGTTTTCCTGAAAGCACTTCCACCTGAACCTCAACCCCATCGGGAGCATTGTCCAAAGCTTTTTGTAGCTGCTGCTTAGCTTGCTCGATCTTTTCCTTATCGACCCGAGGAACTTCTCCTTCGTCCCACAGGGGCACACTATGAAAAAAAACAATCTTTTTTAGACCGCATTGAGCCAAACTTGGTACGCAATCTATGAAACGGTACAAACCGTCTGTAAAATCTGTGCAGATTAAGCAACTTTGAAACATTACGATCTCAGTAACACTCTTTTTTTTACACTAGCAAAAAAAGGTTTCACCGTCGCCACAATCTTAATTTTCTTATTTTTTCTTGAGTATTTACCCCAACATCCCCAGCTATTTTCTCTGAAGCTAGCAAGAGAAGGAGGCTAAATCACTCTTAAGAATCTATCCCAATCCCCCACTGATGACGTATGAAATCTTGATACATATTACCTTGATGAATCATTTGCTCATAAAGCTTAACTAAACACTCTTGAGCCTGTTCATGACTCATTGCCTTGACTTGGGTTTCAAAAGAGCGGACGTTAAACTTTTGTTCCAAAGAGAGCTTGATGGAATCTGACATTAAACACCTCCGTTTTGTCGATTAACACTAAAATTTAATTACTTGAACGTAAGCCAATGTAACAATATTTTGACAAATTACACCTTTTGTTATACACATTTTATTAGTTGGTTGTCAACTACAGTTCGTAATTTGCACATTTACTGAAGAGCCAAATCAGCAAAAAAAAATAAATAAATTGAATATATTGGCTAATAGTGTAAAGGTTCTGTAATAATTAGAGATAGTGCAGAATTCGGAGTTAAATTCAGTCTTCAAATTTGAATCGTCGGCATTATTAGTTTGGTTCATGGGCATTTGATAAGCCAATGTATTTCAATTACCAGTAAAGCCGTGTTTAATCAGATGGTGCCTGTCAAGGATAGCTATTGGTTCCCCTTATAACTACATCAAGTACGAGGAGAATATTAGTTTACGGCAAGAGCCTAGGAATGATGCAAAATTGGGGCAGAATAGAGAAAGATAAGAAGATCCATCTATAAAAAAGACCTTTGGATAATTTATTATATATTGGCTCAATTGCCGTCAGGAAAGAGTTCGCTCTGCACACAATTTTTGGAATTTAATCAGCTTGGGAGATTATTTTATGTCTATTCGTTTATATGTTGGCAATTTGCCTAAAGAAGAAATTGATCGCGATGCTCTAGCAGCAATGTTTGCTGAAGAAGGCGAACAAGTATCAACAAAAGTTATTAAAGATCGCAAGACAGGCAAATGCCGAGGTTTTGCTTTTGTCACTGTACCCACCGATGAAATGGGAGATCAATTTATTGAAAAATACAATGGTCAGACTTTTATGGATAGTCCCATAAAAATTGAAAAGGCGTTACCTCGTTCCAAAGGAGAAGACGGTGCGGCAACAGAGTCGGGAAATACTCCTTCTCCCAAGCGCAAAAGTGCCAACAAGCGTAGTGAAAAGAAATCTACCAATAACCAGAAGCAACAACAAGGTAGTATTCAACCAGATCCTCGTTGGGCTGATGAACTAACCAAACTCAAAGAAATGCTGGCTTCAGCCAATAATTAGACGACTGATATTAGGATTTAAGGCAAGAACTAAGAAAAAAAGGTTTTAGCCCTGACGGTGGCAATGACTTGAGTAAAATCAAGAATGTTGTCCACCGTAATTTTTTGGGGAGTGAAAATCTTGTCAAGGCAATTTAGCGCTGAATTTACTTCTAATGTTGTTAATTAGCAATAGTCAGAAAAACCTCTTGTTGGGTTGGGACAGATATCTGAGAAAATGAATCTCAGTTACAGATAACTTAAACAATATACGGAGATTAAATTTATGAGCGATCTTGTCAAGACCATGAAGCAAGAAGTAGGACGTGCTGCTGCCGAGCGAGTTCAATCAGACTCGATCGTTGGATTAGGATCGGGTTCTACTGCCGCTTTTGCAATTGAATATATTGGCGATCGCTTGGCTAAAGGGGAAATTAAAAATATCGTCGGGGTTCCCACTTCATTTCAGGCAGAGGTGTTAGCTAAAGAGTTTAAAATTCCTCTTGTTACCTTGGATGCAATTGACCATATTGACCTGGCGATCGATGGTGCAGATGAGGTAGACCCGCAGAAAAATCTAATTAAGGGTGGTGGTGCGGCTCATACTAGAGAGAAGGTAGTAGATTGTCTAGCCAACGAATTTATTGTGGTGGTTGATGATGGCAAATTAGTAGACAAGCTTGGTTCTACCTTCTTATTACCTGTGGAGGTTATTCCCATGGCAGTCTCTCCTGTGATGCGTAGTTTGGCAAAATTGGGAGGCAAGCCTGAATTACGCATGGCAGCCAAAAAAGCAGGTCCAGTAGTTACGGATCAGGGAAATTTGGTGATTGATGTCAAATTTGACCATATTACTAACCCTGCCGAAATGGAAAAAACTATCAATAATTTTCCTGGGGTATTAGAAAACGGCTTATTCGTTGGGGTAGCTGATCTAGTATTGGTAGGTAGTGTTAAAGATGGTAAATCAGAAATTCGTGGGTTTTAGTTGTTACATCTAACTGGCATTGCTGTTAAAACAAAGCTATGAGCTTATTAATTAGTAGATTTGGACTACTAATTAATTTAGACTATTCATTGCTACGCAATAGAAGAGGGGACTTGAAACCCAAAGTCTTAAGCCTTAAGCTACCGCGAAGCGGTATGAACTCTGTTGACTGTTGACTGTTGACTGTTGACTGTTAAATCCCCTAGAGATTACGGGGATTGACTAGTTTAATTATCAAAAAAATATCAAATTTAGAATATAAATAATGTCAAAAATTATTACTGCAATAGTGATTGTCTTGACGATTTTTTTTACTGTACCCGAAGCTTCTGTAATTGCCGATACTAATACTACTGCCACCTCAGAACTTGGGGCTAAAGTATTTAAAGCTAACTGTGCTGGTTGCCATATTAAAGGAGGTAACATTGTGCGACGGGGCAAAAACCTCAAGTCAAGAGCGCTGCGCCGCAATAAGGTAGATACCCAAGAAGCGATCGCATCTCTAGTGACGAATGGCAAAGGTATCATGTCAGCATATGGCGATAAATTAACCGATACAGAAATAGAGGCAGTGAGTGCCTATGTCTTACAAAGAGCAGCAGAAAACTGGAAAAGATAAGCTCTAGAGCAATATAATTAACTATTATTGGCAATTTTTTCAAAAATCTTATTTAATTACACGTGGTTAATTTAGCCTCAAACAAACGCCTAATTACAAACATTTTAGAGCAAGCAACTGATGGTCAAGATATTTCGGTAGCGGCAGGGATTGAATTAATTCAACAGCAAGATCCTGAAATTAGAAATGCGATCGCCCGAACTGCCGATCTTCTGCGTCGTAAGCAAGTAGGAGATATTGTTACCTATGTAATTAATCGCAATATTAACTTCACCAATATCTGCGAACAACACTGTAGTTTTTGTGCCTTTCGCCGCGATGCTGATGAAGCTGGTTCGTTTTGGCTCAATACTGAACAGATAGTTGCTAAAGCTGCTGAAGCTGTGGCAATTGGGGCGACAGAAATTTGTATGCAGGGAGGCTTAAACCTCAAAGCAAAAATAAGCGGTTCATCTTTACTCTACTATCTTAAATTAGTCACAGAGATTAAAACTAGTTTTCCCCAGCTACATCTTCATGCCTTTTCCCCCCAGGAAGTTCAATTTATTGCCAGGGAAGACGGTCTTAGCTACGAGGAGGTATTATTAGCCCTTAAAGAGGCTGGGTTAGGTTCTATGCCAGGTACAGCAGCAGAAGTACTCGACGATCGTGTTAGAAAGATTATCTGTCCCGAAAAAATTAATAGTGCCACTTGGCTAGAGATTATTAGCTTGGCTCATCGCTTGGGAATACCTACCACCAGTACCATGCTTGCTGGACATATTGAGACTCACCAGCAGCAAATTGAACATTTAGCTAAGTTGCGATCGCTCCAGCAAACAGCAGTAAGCCAAAGTTATCCAGCAAAAATTACCGAATTTATTATTCTACCTTTTGTGGGACAATCAGCACCTGCTCCCATCCGCCATCGTGTAGGGCGAGATCAACCTGAAACAGCAGAAGTATTACACCTGAGTGCCATTGCTCGGATCTTTTTGGGTAATTGGATTGTTAATCACCAACCAAGTTGGGTCAAAATTGGTATATCAGGTGCCAAACAAGCTTTACAGTGTGGCTGTAACGATATTGGAGGAACCTTGATGGAAGAACATATTACAACTATGGCAGGAGCAACGGGAGGAACCAGCATGAGCGCAGTAGATCTACAACAGGCGATCGCCGCTATCGGACGACCTGCCCAACAAAGAACTACCCTTTATCAGTCAAAAGTCAATAGATAATTTACTGAATCAGCAATCATACTAAAGGCTGTAGTACTGTAGCAGACATCGCAAATAAAGCAAGGTTAGATTAAGATTGTTCTTGAAATAAATTAAAGTTAAATCTAGACATGAGAATATTAGTAACTGGCGGTGCTGGTTTTATCGGGTCCCATCTGATTGATCGCTTGATGAAGCAAGGTCACGACGTAATTTGTCTGGACAACTTCTTTACTGGTCACAAGCGTAATATTCGTCATTGGATTGATAGCCCGTATTTTGAACTAATTCGGCATGATATTACTGAACCAATTCGTCTCGAAGTAGATCAAATTTATCACTTAGCTTGTCCAGCTTCTCCAGTTCACTATCAATATAATCCTGTTAAAACCATCAAAACTAACGTAATGGGCACCTTAAATATGCTGGGATTAGCTAAAAGAGTTAAAGCCAGATTTTTGCTTGCCTCAACTTCTGAGGTATATGGCGATCCTGATGTCCATCCTCAACCAGAAGAATATCGCGGCAACGTCAACTGCATTGGTATCCGTAGCTGCTATGACGAAGGCAAAAGAGTTGCTGAAACTTTAGCTTTTGACTATCATCGCCAAAACAACGTTGATATTCGCATTATGCGTATCTTCAACACCTATGGTCCGAGAATGTTTGAAAATGATGGTCGTGTTGTCAGTAATTTTGTAGTTCAAGCCCTGAAAGGAATTCCCTTGACAGTTTATGGAGATGGTTCTCAAACCAGAAGTTTTTGCTATGTAGCCGATTTGGTTGAGGGCATGATGCGATTAATGAATGGAGATCATATTGGACCAATCAACATTGGTAATCCTGGAGAATACACGATTCTTCAGCTAGCAGAAACAATTCAAAAAATGATTAATCCTGATGCAGAATTAACTTTTAAACCGCTGCCCCAAGATGATCCCAAACAAAGACAACCTGATATTACTAAAGCCAAAAATCTGCTAGGCTGGGAACCGAAAATAAACCTTGAGGATGGGCTAAAGCTAACTATAGAAGACTTTCGTAGTCGTATAGAAGAAGCCAAATCATAATCTAAAATCAACATCAATTGTGAATACAGGTCTTAAACTCACCATTTAAGACCTTTGTTACTAAATCGAAGAAGTAAAACTTTGAGTTGGAAAATTTGAGGTCAAATTTACGAAGTCAGAGGAGTTGCGCGAGCTTGTATCGCGCAAAGCTCTGACTCGCTCCTCATCACTTAGCTCTATACAGATTTAAATAGAAGTCAACAAGAAAAATAAGAGGTTAAAGTTATATGCGTGTTTGTGTTATTGGAACTGGATATGTAGGTTTGGTAACAGGTGTCTGTTTATCTCACATCGGACATGATGTTATCTGTGTCGATAACAATGAGGAAAAAGTCAAGTTAATGCAGTCAGGACAATCGCCGATCTATGAACCAGGCTTGTCTGAACTGATGAAATCCTCAGCCGAATCTGGTAAGTTGATTTTCACTTCCGACTTATCAAAAGGTGTTGCCCACGGAGAAATTTTATATATCGCGGTGGGAACACCTCCTTTACCTACAGGAGAAAGCGATACTCGCTATGTCGAGGCAGTAGCCCGTGGTATTGGAACTCACTTGAAAAGCGACTATAAAGTAATTGTTAACAAGTCTACTGTACCCATTGGTTCTGGTGATTGGGTCAGAATGATTGTTCTCGATGGTAACAAAGAATCTGGTAGTAATATCGAACCTCACTTTGATGTGGTCAGTAATCCTGAATTTTTGAGAGAAGGTTCGGCAGTATATGATACTTTTAACCCAGATCGTATTGTCTTGGGTGGCAATAGCGAAAAGGCGATCACCATGATGCAAGAGCTTTATCATCCTTTAGTAACCAGAGAATTTGCTGAAGATAAATCTCTACCAAAGGTACCAGTAGTTGTTACCGATCTCAGTTCCGCTGAGATGATTAAGTATGCTGCTAACTCTTTTCTGGCAACTAAAATCAGTTTTATCAACGAAGTAGCTAATATTTGCGATCGCGTCGGTGCTGATGTGACTCAAGTTGCTAAAGGAATTGGTTTGGATTCTCGTATTGGCGGCAAGTTTCTTAGTGCAGGGATTGGCTGGGGCGGCTCCTGTTTTCCTAAAGATGTTTCGGCACTAGTACATACAGCCGATGATTATAATTATGAATCTGAGTTGTTAAAAGCAGCAATCAACGTCAATAAACGGCAACGTCTGTTAGCTTTAGAGAAGCTACAGAATGAGCTAAAAATTCTCAAGGGAAAAACTGTTGGTCTGTTG
>JBCCDL010000214.1:0-8322 GCA_039030815.1 Cyanobacteria bacterium P01_A01_bin.83
CCCAGACCAACTCAAATTGAGCTACTAGCAAAAGCCTTTGGTTGTAGTCGAGTGGTCTGGAATGATGCGTTATGGATCTACAAAAACGCAGCCAGGAATGGTCAAGAGCGACCAAAAGACATAGATAAATTAGTCATAACTCAGGCTAAAAAAACTGAAGCTAGAGCATGGTTGTCTGAGGTTTCAAACATTGTCTTGCAACAGTCGTTCAGAGATTTACAGACAGCGTGGAGCAACTATTTTTCTAGTAAGAATGGAAAGCGAAAAGGTAAACCAATAGGTAAGCCTAAGCTCAAAAAGAAGACTTCTAGACAGTCAATAAGGTTTAGAAAAGGTGGTTTTTCTGTGCATTCATGCTCAGTTAAGTTAGCCAAGATTGGTCATATACCAATGGTTGTATCCAGACCATTACCCAGTGCGCCATCAAGCGTAACCATAATTAAGGATACGACTGGTCGTTACTTTGCTTCGTTTGTAGTAGAAGTGCCAACTGAAATTGCACTTTCTACCCAAAGTAGTTGTGGTATCGATCTCGGTCTAACCCATTTTTGTATTTTGAGCAGTGGCGAGAAGGTTGAAAATCCACGTTTGCATAAGAAAATGCTACGGAAAATCAAACTAGCTAACCGCAGACTAGCTAAGGCTAAGAAAGATTCAAACAGGAGAAAAAAGCGCAAACTGAGACTGGCTAAACTACACGCCAAAGTCAAAGATCAAAGAACAGATTTCTTGCATAAGTTAACTACTCGATTGGTGGCTAAGAACCAAAGCCTAGCAGTTGAGGATTTAAACGTAGCAGGATTAGTTAAAAACAGAAAGCTTTCTCGCGCTATATCAGATGCAGGATGGAGTAAATTTAAGACCATGCTGTCTGCCAAGTGCGATAAGTATGGTCGAGATTTAACCATCGTTGATCGGTGGTATCCAAGCTCTCAGATCTGCTCCTGCTGTGGCAAGTCTGGAGGAAAGAAAGAGCTTGATGTCCGTGAGTGGGAGTGCTTGTTTTGTAACACTGTTCACGACCGCGATATTAATGCTAGTCGCAATTTGGAGCAGCAAATAATAAGAGAGGCGGGTGGGCAATCCGACTCATACAATAACGAACATGGAGCAAGTGTAAGTCTACCAGTGGTAGCTGTTTGCGATGAAATGTTAACCACCCCTATACAGTTGACTCTGTTTTAGGGAATCTCCCTCGTTTAGCGCAGCGTAAGAGGGAGAGGAAGTCAATGCACTAATAAAATGGGTTGCCAACGCGCCGCAAGATTAAAATGGTAATTTATTTCTCATTCCTGCTTCCTCGTTACTCTTTGAGAGCAGTCTATGGTAATTTATGCCAAAACTTAAATATATGATTTTCGCCAACTGAGAACTTTAGTACTTCATAATTGAAAAAAAAGCTTAATACTAAAAATACTAATCACCTATTAGTATTTAGTACTATGCTAAATTTTTTAAGATCTAAAAGCCATTAACTGATAGATCACAACAAATTCTTAAAAAAGTAATTGATTATAATTGCAGGGAACAAATCAGGGCTCAGGATAGCCCATGAATTACAAGTGTATTGCGCGCAGGACGGCTAAGAAATCCCTCTTGCTCCAATTGATTAATCAGTTTTGTGACTGTAACTCTGGTAGCGCCGACAAGTTCAGCCATCTCTTGATGAGTCAAACGAAAATTGATTAGATGACCCATTGCCAATTCTTGACCGAACTTATAACTTAACCAGAGAAGAATTTTACGTAAGCGTTGATAAACTTTGTGGGAACGTAAAATATACAAAACTTCTTCAGTTTGTTGAATATGATTTTGAATCAGATCAGTAACTTTAGGTATCTCTTCTAGAGAAATGGATAAAGCATCAACCGCAGTTAGGCATTTCACCTGATAAGGATAGACGAAAGATAATGGTTGCCCAATTATGTCATCTTCACCCCAATATCCTAAGGTAATTGGCGCTCCTTCTTCTGTCCAGGTACGGGTTTTAACAATTCCTCGTTGTACCAACCAGTAAAAGTTAGCTTCCAAAGGGAGCAAATCACCAGCAGCAAAGGTTCGAATTTGAACATTAGATTTTGGCTTCTTTTGAATCAAAGTATCGGTAATCATGAAGATTAAATATCCAAATATCAGTATCAGGCATAATTGTTCAGGATCATAGTCAATAACTGCCAGTAAATCAATTATTAACTAAGAAAAACTGTATATTATTTGAGTTTCAATAGCATTACATATGTTAGATGGCTTAATCGATAAACTGTAATTCTGGCGATCTAACTTAATTTGCAGGCTATTCATGGGATCTTCGCCAGAAGCAATTAAAAATTCCAACCGCTCAAGATCCCGATGATCTGCTAAATTATCCAAAATTGCCGTTATTTTTGCCAAATAAGAATGATTTTGATCCTGATACCAGTGGCTATCAACTAAATTAGCTTGATCAAACCCGAGGTGAACAATTAGATCAGATTTACTAAATAAAGCGATCGCAATAGGGCGAGCTTCTTCCTGTACCAGTAAGTCATGTTCTTGGGCTTGATAGCGAATTTTGTCGAGCTTTTCATAACGTTCTTCAGGAGATAAAGACTTGGTTTGCCAAGATACTGCCACCGTAATCAAATAGGTTTGCAGCAGCAAATGACCCAATTTCTTGGCTTTGGTAGCGAGATATCCAGAATTATGATCGTTTGCCTCAATCAACAAAGGAAGGCGATCCACAATTTCCAAGCCGTAACCCTTCAAGCCAGCAATCTTACGGGGGTTATTAGTAATAAGACGAATTTTTTTAACGCTGAGATCGTTAAGAATTTGCGCTCCCATGCCATAATCTCGTAAATCGGCAGGAAAGCCCAAGCGTTCGTTAGCTTCCACCGTATCTAACCCCATATCTTGCAGAGTATAGGCTTTAAGCTTGTTCACCAGACCGATACCACGACCTTCCTGACGCAGATATACCACCACCCCTAGACCGTGAGCCTCAATCATTTTGAGGGCTGCCTGAAGCTGCATGCGACAGTCACAGCGCATCGAACCCAAGGCATCGCCTGTGAGACATTCCGAATGCATCCTCACCATTGCTGGCTTGGTCGCCAACTCGGCTGGATCTCCTTTGACAATCGCTAGATGTTCAGTTTCATCTAAAGCGTTAGCGTAGGCATAAATCTTAAAGTCACCAAACTCACTGGGGAACTCACAGACAGTCTCACGGTAGACAAAGCGATCGTGTTGCAGACGATAGCTAATCAGATCGGCAATACTAATTAACTTGAGATTATGTTCCCGAGCATATTCTACTAGCTGAGGTAATCTTGCCATCGAACCATCAGAATTTTGAATCTCACAAATTACCCCCGCAGGATAGAGTCCTGCTAATCGAGCCAAATCCACCCCTGCTTCAGTGTGTCCTGCTCGTTTTAAGACCCCGCCATTTCTGGCGCGTAAAGGAAAAATATGTCCTGGTCTAACTAAATCTTCGGGAATGCTAGTCGGATTAATTGCCACCTGGATGGTGCGGGCGCGGTCATCTGCGGAGATTCCTGTAGTGACTCCCAGCTTTGGTGAAGCATCAATACTAACGGTAAAGGCTGTTTGATTACTGTCAGTGTTTTTACTTACCATCAGAGGTAAATCGAGAGCATCTAGGCGATCGCCCGTCATCGCCAAACAGATTAAGCCCCTTGCTTCTACTGCCATAAAGTTAATCATGCCGGGGGTAGCAAACTGAGCTGCACAAATCAGATCCCCTTCATTCTCTCGATTCTCATCATCTACAACTACTACTGAACGACCTGCTTTGATATCAGCCAAGGCTGAATTGATTGAGTCAAACATAACGGAATTGTTTTGAGGGCTTTCCACTGCAAATAGTTAGTTAGAATTGAGAGTATAGTTAAATCGATTGCTGTTCCTACAATACAATAATTGTAACTTTTTCCCCCTGATTAATCTTGGTCTGAAAGCTTGCTATTTTAGTCATAGCAGCAAAAAAAGCTAGTTTTTCTAATTTCAGTATCTCAGTTAGCTATTTCATAATCAATTTCGCCATAGGATTATCATCTGAGTAATTATGAGTGTGGTGATGAAGGAGTTTAATTCTGTTTCGGTAAAGATTAATCATGATTTTTTGCAAGACCCTGAACAAGGTAGGATTTATCTTAAAGCAGCATTAGCACAAAATGATGAACAAGTTTTTTTAAGCGCTTTACACAATATTATTGATAGCCTGATTGATTTTAAATTTCTTCCTAGCTCAGGAGTATCTCAGGTGGCGACAGAGTAATTCCTGAGTATTATAAACAATTAATCACAACTCTATATATCCGTTTGGAACAATTATACGAAGGTTATTTAAATTTCTCTCTAGATCTTCTCGTTCACTAATTATTTTTAATAGTGTTGTTATTAGTCCAATAGGAGTCAGCAAAATGTCTGAACAAAAATTAGCTATCCTTAACTATTTCTTGCTAATCATGATGATTTTGTTCGTGATCGCATGAGCTTTAATAAAAATTAGTCTATCTAAAATAATATTTTCAAAAGAGTCAGGATAGCTGCAACTATTCTGACTTATTTAATTGCTGATCTGAAAATCGCTATATAAAATCTAAATGTCAGGAAATTACGACACTAATCACCCATAATTAGCCAAAAATTTGCAAATATAAGATTAGGATATAAAAAACCCAAACAAGAGATGTGTATTAATGGTTTCCCCTGGTAAAAGCACAGAGCAGTTATTTGGGTTATTCATCAGGATAAATCTGTTTCACAACTTATAAGAGGTATCAATGACACCAGATTGTAGTCATATTCAGTTTTGCGCCGATAAATCCAAGGTTGATTTTGCTCAATTACAAAGTTTATTTGTCAGAACAGCTTTCTGGGCGCGATCGCGAAATATTGAACAACTGAAAATTGCGATTGCTAATAGTAATCCTGTAGTTACCGTTTGGGACAATGAACGTCTGATCGGTTTTGCCAGAGCTACTTCTGATGGTGTCTACCGTGCCGCTATTTGGGATGTGGTGGTTGATCCAGGCTATCAGGGAGCAGGTTTGGGTAGAAAGTTAGTGGAAACTGTCTTGTCTCACCCCCTAGTTAGCAGAGTAGAGCGAGTTTATTTAACTACTACCCATAAACAGAGTTTTTACGAGAAAATCGGCTTTGAGCGCAACGAAACCACAACTATGGTCTTGTATAACTCCGATACCTCCGATGATCTAGCCCGACGTATCCAAGAAATTCCATTGAGCATTGAACATTGAACATTGAACATTGAACATTGATCAATTCAATAATGTAATGGTCAATGATAAATGATCAATGATTTAAGCCATCACCATGCCGCCGTCAACATTAAACACCTGTCCCGTAATGTAGGCTGCGGCGGGATCGCAAGCTAAGAAGCGAATAGTTCCTGCAACTTCTTCCGCTTTGCCATAGCGTCCTAGGGGAATAAACTTGATGATGTCGTCTGATTTGAGGTCATGGGTCATATCTGTTTCAATAAATCCTGGTGCCACAGCATTAACGGTGATACCACGATTAGCTAGTTCTTTGGCAACAGTTTTAGTAAAGCCAATCACCCCCGCTTTAGCAGCGCTATAGTTCGCTTGTCCTGGGTTGCCCATTTGCCCTGCAACCGAAGCAATATTAATAATTCTGCCGCTACGCTGTTTGAGCATAGTCTTACTGACAGCTTTGGTACATAAAAACACTCCCGTCAAGTTAAGGTCAATTACTGCCTGCCACTGTTCGGGCTTCATCCGCAGCAGCAGCGTATCTTTAGTGATGCCTGCATTATTAACTAAAACATCAATGCGCCCGAATTTATCCAAGGTGGTTTTAATCAAATTGTCTACAGCCTCACTTTGAGAAACATCAGCACCAACAGCGATCGCTTCTCCCCCAGGGGTGGCAATTTCCTGAACTGTTGTCTGTGCCGCATCGCTAGAGCGAGCATAGTTAACTACAACCTTTGCCCCTTGACTAGCTAATGCCAAAGCAGCAGCTTTACCGATGCCGCGAGAAGCCCCTGTAACTATCGCAACCTTATCTTTTAAATGCTGTAAATTCTCTGGCAAAAGTTCTAACTTCATTAACGATCTCCTTTATATCAATATTTTCAGCGTTTTAAGGAATCAAGGCTTAGCTATTTTCCTTAGCTTTTCCTTGAATGACTAGCAAAACTTGACAAATTGAGCGATTTAGTATACTGCTTCTCTCTTTGATTTTTTCTTAAAAGTAATACATTTAAACTAAGTCGAATTTAAGCGTAATGTTAGCAAGAAAGGCTATAGTCGTTCTAATTAATTTCCTTATGGTCAATGTTCTCTTGGAACGGCGCAATGCGCCATCGTCATCGCCTAGCGATGACTTTGCCTCCGAAGGAGGCTGTAGCTCCAAGAGCTGCATTGACTTCGTCTATGTTATCGTTTCGGGGTAATGGGTAATTAGAAACAGTACTTTTTTAAGAGATGGTTCTTATTTGAAATGACTATGATTTTAATTTACAGGGAAAAGACTCATTTTTGAAGTACTTATTAATGGTCTAATTTTCCCCACCCCAGCCTAATTTAACCGTCTCTGGTTAACAGACCTCCGTTGAGGTGTGCTAATTCTAAAAGTGTTATACGTTACGATAAACCCAACATAAGGCGATGCCGACCGCTAGCTTCGCGATCGCTCGCCAAAGCAAATAATTTACTCAAACCCTCAGAATCAATTAAATGAGTATCTTCTAATTAGTTACAAGCCACGTCGCTGATGACGCGCGTGGTAATTGACTGCTACCTAAGGCTCATATTGTTATGAGTTTTTCTATGAGCATAGAGATAAGTTTTATGAGCTTGACAGACCGAGTCAGAAATTAATATCAAGCATAATTTATGGCAAGCCGACATCAGGAGAATTTTGCCCGTCAGTGGATTAATTGAGAAATATTTCCTATGAAAATAAGCATCAGTAATCAGCTTGCAATGCTTCGTAAATATATATTCATCTTATTATTTTTAGCTTCTTTCATAATAACCAACTGTACTAGTCAGACTCTTGAGTCAACATCTGAAGTCGAAATGAGAGATCGCCCTTTGACTATTTGGTGGAATCAAGGCTATTTCGCTGAGGAAAATCAATCAATCAAAAACATCATCAGGGATTGGCAGCAACTAAGTAATACTCCAGTAACATTAGAAATAATTAGCGAGGACGATATTGATAAACTTACTATTGCTGCACTAAATGCTGGTAATCCTCCTGATATCGTCTTTTCCAATAGAACTGACTCAGCATTGACCGAACGTTGGGCATGGTCAGGTAAATTAGCTGATGTTTCGGATGTATTAGAACCAGTAAAAGATTTGTATGATCCTATTGCTTTAGAATCTGTCAATAGATACAACAACCAGGCTAAAAAATTTGCCTACTATGCAGTTCCCTTCAAACAAAACACCACACATCTTCATTACTGGCGAGATCTTCTAGCCGATGCTGGTTTTACTAAAGCAGACATCCCTCAAGATTGGGACGCTTTTTGGGAGTTTTGGCAACAAGTACAGGAAATTTTGCAAAATCGGGGTACAGGAGTCTACGGTTTAGCATTGCCCTTAGGAACAGAAGCCACCAACGATACTTTTTATGGATTTGAACAATTTTTGGAAGCGTACAATATTAAATTACTTGATGAAACAGGAGAACTGCAACTAGATACTATAGAAGTGCGCCAAGGGTTGAGAGACCTTTTACAGTGGGTTAGTAGTTTTTATCAGAATGGCTATGTTTCCCCCAACAGCATCATCTGGAGAGATTCGGATAATAACATTGAATTCCTTAATAAAAATGCAGTTTTGGTTGGAAACGCCACCATGTCAATTCCTGCTTCTCAAAAAAAAGACCCAGAGATTTACTTTGACCAGATGAAGACAATTGACTTTCCCAATAAGCCAGATGGAACTAAAATCACTTCGTTAGTAGCAATCAAACAGTTAATCTTGTTTGCTGAATCAAAGCATCAAGCAGCAGCCAAGAGTTTTTTATCCTACTTTATCCAGCCAGAAATTCTGATAACCTATCTAAAAAGTGCTGCGGGGCGTTGGTATCCTGTGATGCCTGTGTTGTGGCAAGATCCCTTTTGGAATGATCGCAGCGATCCTCATGTATTTGTGGCAGCCCAGCAGTTGCAGGATCATGCCACCCGTCCTCTAAATAGGGTTGTCCATCCCGCATACTCTGAGGTACATCGAGAAAATATTTGGGGTCAAGCTATAGAGTGGATTGTTGTCGATGGTCTATCTCCTGAAGCTGCCGCAGAGCGAGCCATAA
>JBCCDL010000215.1:0-8316 GCA_039030815.1 Cyanobacteria bacterium P01_A01_bin.83
CCAGTTTCGCGGTCTGATGGCAGAGAAACTCTAGATACAGTACCGTATTCTTCAAAAACAGTCGTAAGATCTTCTTTAGTGACCTCGTAGTTAAGATTGCCTACATAGATTGACATTAGTTGTCTCCTGATTTGCGAAATTGTTTTGAGATCGATTATTTCGGAGTAAGGCTTGCCGAGCTATTGCCAATCTATAGTCGAGTAACCTCTAACGGTTGAACAGTTGCATCTGGCTACAAAGCCGATATTGTAACGCTTCGCTAGAAGCTGACCAAAGGTCAGGTAAGCTCTGCTCTTTAAGGGCAGGGCTTACTCGTTACCTGCATACACAAGCGCCGAAGTTATGACAAATTGAAACAAACGTGACCACCGAACTAAAATCTCTATTTTCTAGTACATTAACACAGTCGAATTGAAAGGATTCAACCCAAGATGGAAAACAATATTAAAAAACCACAAATGAATTTGATCTGATAATTAATTGTTGAATAAGAGCTAGTTTATTTGCAGATAAAAACCAGTATTCAATTAAGAAGAATCTTTATTATTGGAAGTAATCTATGATACCTAATGGAACTAAACACAATGAATTAAGACAGTTAGTTAGATCGCAACTGGAGTTATTGTTAGAAAGTGGTAACTTAAAGGGAGCAAAATCACTCCTGATTCCTGTACAGCCTGTAGACATTGCCGAAGCGATTGAGGGCTTGCCCGAATCAAATCAGCTAATCGCATTTCGTTTGCTCTCTAAAGCCGAGGCGATCGAAGTGTATGAGTATCTTAATACAGATGTACAACAAGCTTTGATTCAAGAATTTAAGCGACAAGAAGTATTAGACGTAGTGGATAAAATGTCTCCAGATGATCGCGCACGCATGTTTGATGAATTACCAGCCAAGGTGGTGCGTCGTCTGCTGTCTCAGCTAAGTCCTAAAGAACGACAGGCAACAGCTATCTTACTCGGTTATGGCGAAGATACGGCAGGGCGCATTATGACCCCTGAATACATTTCCCTCAAAGAAAACTTAACCGTCAGTCAAACTTTAGAAAGGATTAGAAATCTGGCAAACGCCTCAGAAGTTGTCTACTATCTGTATGTGACCGACATTTCACGCCGATTGACGGGTATTGTCTCTTTAAGAGATTTAGTCATAGCGGCAGCAGACACGACTTTGGCAGAAATTATGACCCGTGATGTGGTGTTTGTCCATACGGACACGGATCAAGAAGAAGTGGCTCGGACTATTCAAAGATATGATATTCTTGCTATTCCAGTAGTCGATAGTGAAGAAAGACTAGTAGGAGTAGTAACTGTTGATGATGTAATTGATGTCATCCAACAGGAAGCTACCGAAGATATTTATGCTTTAGGTGGAGTACAGTCTGATGGCGATAATTATTTTCAAACTAATCTTTTAACCGTAGCTCGTCGTCGAGTAGTTTGGTTGTTTGTACTGCTACTTACCAACACTGTAACTGGAGCAATTATTAGCTCCCAAGAAGATTTATTAAAGCAGGTAGTGATTTTGACGGCTTTTATTCCTCTGTTGACTGGTACTGGCGGTAATGTGGGGGCACAGTCTTCAACGGTGGTAATTAGAGGTTTAAATACCGAAGAGATTCAAAACATGGGTACAGCAAAAGTTGTCTTCCGTGAGGCAGCGGCGGGAATCTTGCTCGGCTTGATTCTAGGCACAATGGCAACCGTCTGGGCATATTTTCTTCAGGGTAGTATAGAAGTAGCCCTCACTGTAGGTATTAGTCTGGTTGCGATCGCTCTATTAGCTTCGGTTGCTGGTTCGGCTTTACCGTTTCTATTTCGCTCTTTAGGCTTAGATCCTGCCTTAATGTCTGCTCCTTTTATTACCACTGCTGTCGATGTCTTAGGAGTTCTAATCTACTTTTATATTGCTCGAACTATTCTTGGTTTATAGCAGTGACAAACGAAAAACTTATAGTTGTTGACTGTTAACTGTTGACTGTTAACTGTTGACTGATTCAGGGATGAATCGTACCATCAGGCATTACTGTTCCTTTCCAGTTAATTCCGCTGAGAACACTATTTTTCAGACTAGCTCCCCTCAAATTTGCTCCTCGTAGATAGACATCAACTAAACTAGAATTCTCTAAATTTGCTTGTTCTAAATTCGCTTTAAACAGCAAGGCAAATCTAAAGTTGGCATTTTGCAAATTGACCCCTGCAAGATTCGCTCCATTGAGATTAGCAGAACATAAGTCAATCCTATTGACGCTTCTAGAGCTACTGAAACTCAATTGTGACATAGTGGCTAAACTGCTGTTGCTTCTATCAGAATCTTTGAGTACCGCCCCTGCCAAGATGGCACTGCGTAAGTTAGCCGAACGTAGGTTAGCACCTTGTAAAGTTGTTTGCTCTAAATTTGACTGACGTAAGCTACATCCACTTAAATCGGCACGGTTAAAGCTACTGTATGTCAGATCAGCTCCAGCTAAATTAGCCTCACTTAAATCGGCACGAGTTAAATCAGCCCCACTTAAATCAACTCCAGTCAAATCAGCGCCGCTAAGGTTGGCTCGACTGAGATTAGCTCCCGAAAGATTGGCTCTAGTAAGATTAGTGTTGCTTAAATCAGCATCAGCTAAATTAGCGTTGCGAAAAAATGATTGACTAAGGTTAGCATTTCTTAAATCTACTCGTGCTAAGGAAGCATTTTCTAGGTTAGCCCAACTCAAATCTGATTCTGCTAGGTCGGCACTATTGAGGATCGACTCTGCTAAGTTACTTTTAATTAATCGGGCATTACTAAGATTTGCACGGCTAAAGTTGGATTGAAATAGATTAGTACCGCTAAAATTAGCC
Source organism: Cyanobacteria bacterium P01_A01_bin.83 (assembly GCA_039030815.1). Taxonomy (GTDB): domain Bacteria; phylum Cyanobacteriota; class Cyanobacteriia; order Cyanobacteriales; family Xenococcaceae; genus Waterburya. The sequence goes on from JBCCDL010000215.1 coordinate 2,839, forward strand.
CACTCTAATTCCGTTCTACTAAAGTCAGCATTCGGTAATTCAACTTGCAATATCTGTATCTGGCTGAGGTCGGCACGACTAAAATCTCGATTACCTTGCTGATATAGCAGTAATAACTCTTGTCCATTCATTAAAATTAGATTGCTATCACAACAATTTCTAGTGGGATCATCTAATTTATAATTCCCGATCGCCCGATCAAAATCACAATCGACCATCAAGTTACCGTATTGATGACTCTGATTCTATTTCTTGAGTCAAGAGTCGCCATTCTGACAATACCTCTGGAACGATTTTTAGGGCTAATTGACGCTGATTATTTAACGGTAAAGATAATTTTAAGCTTTTGGCGGATGTTAATTGCGAAACAATTGGCGTCAGGTTGTATTGCCCAACGTTAGGTGCAGGGGCAGATTCAGCATAAGCATCGGCGGCGGTTAAAATTTTTCCTTGATTGGTCAAGATTTCTAGAGATTGAGGATGAATAAAAGAGTTAACCCCAGGAAATCCTACCAAACGCAAATAATAGGTAGTGGACGAATTGAAGCGATCATCAGGAAACAACAATACCTGCCAGGTATTACCATCACGATCTTTGAGAGAATCTTGTGCATGATAGCGTAAGACATTGGGCGTTTCGTGATGTTGTCTTAAAAGAGCATAGGCAGGGGAGCAAATAGTTAGTAAGCCTAACGCAATAGCTAGGGTTAGATTAAATAATCTCAGCAAGCCACCAACTATCTGATGATTGCAACTAATAGTCTTGATGGATTTGTCAAACATGCATATATATCAGCTATTCATTAAATACTTAGATAACATTGTACGTAGTTTAGAAAATTATCAACTTTTGCTCACGAAGCAATAAACGCAAAAAAAAAGACAATCTAATGCCCTTTTAGAAAACTATTAAAATTCACAAGGCTACTAAAGCCATAGAATAACTCTAAAGATTTCTAATCACAATATGTCTATCATTATCAAAGTATATTAAATCTTGATTCTGAAAATCTCCTAGGATTCTGGTAATAGTTACTCTCGTAGTATGAATTGCTTCGGCTAAATGTTGATGAGTAAAACGCACCTGAAGACGAACGCCATCGGTTACGGGTTGCCCCATTTCCTGCTTCAACATTAACAATAATTGTTTTAAACGTTCTTCAATTCTGCTGATAGCAATGACTACTAACAACTGCTGAGATTTAACTAAGCGATCGCTCATTTGAGCCAGAAACTGTCTAGATAAAGAAGGGTTTCTAAATATATCGCGAGAAGAATAGCGCTTAACATAAACATCAGACAAGGATACGGCTCTATATAGTGTAGAGCTAGCAGAAATGCTGCCAAAAATGCCGTTTGCAGTTACCCACCCTGAGATAACTTCGCTGCCATCTTGCTGAATTCTGCTTAATTCCACTACTCCACGATAAACTTGCCAAATACCTGAATCTAAAACAGAAATTTCATCTCCTTTCTGAAATTGTTGTAAAAGTAAATCTTCCTCTCTGCTTCCTAGACTTAAGTTGGAGTTAAGCTGGTGACTCAATAACATAGTTCAATCGGAGTTTAATTGGCGGTAATTATCTTAACCCTGATTTTAAGCGATGAAAGTAAACAGTAAGTGAGGGCATGGTTAAGCTTTGGCTATGTCTAGTCAGCTTAAGCCTAGTTTATTCAGTATTGCTATAGGTTTCGTATTTATTAGCATAATTGAATTACATTTATTTTTTAATCAATTATGCAAAATCAAGAGCAATTATCTCAAGAAAATGCTATTAAATTTAACTTTTGGCTGGCTGGCGATATTTCTTTTTGATGCGTACTAAAAACTCCATCCAAGCTATGGCAGGGGTGTGAAAAAAAGTAAAGATATCTCCGTAAGCCAAATTAGCATTTTGATGATGTTGCCAATGTCTTTCTGGAGTAGTAATAAACAACAAGTTACAGCAAAAAGCGATCGCCCGAGGAGTTTGCCAGTTAATAATCGAAACATGTCGCCAGATTACATGTAGTTCTCCTAAAATTAATCCCAAAACTGTTCCAACAGGAGAGATTTGCCACCCAAAAGGTACAAAAATAAAGTAGGGTACAGCTCCTAAAAATCCATCTAAAACAACTACAGGATTTCGACTTAAAACGGCATAATGAATAAAGCTACGATTTTTGCCGTGATGGACTAAAGTATGGAATTTACCAAAAACGTGTTCAGGAACATGATAAAAAAATGTAGATAAGAAATCACCAATAATAAGTAGAAAAGCAGCAACGGCGATTATTTCCAGAAAATACATAACTAGCTCCATAACACACAGAAGCTAGCTTATTTGCTGTTAGTTAAGAATATTTTAAACTCGATTTAAGCTGTGATTGCCTCAAGATTAAATTGCGGCAACTCCCGATTCTTGGGTTCTAATTCTGACAGTTTCGCTAATATTGGAGATAAAGATTTTACCGTCACCGATTTCTCCAGTGCGAGCAGCTAATGATATTTGCTGGGTAACTAAATCGATCATCTCATCTTCAACTACAACTTCGACCTTGATCTTAGGATTAAAATCAACTCGATATTCTTGACCGCGATATCTAGTTTCAGTACCTTTTTGATGCCCAAAGGCTTTTATTTCTGAAATTGACATACCAATAACTCCAGCCGAGATCAAGCTGGATTTGACATGATCTAGTTTATAAGAATGAATAATTGCTTCAACTTTTTTCAATTTGTGTGCCTCAAGACTATTCAAATGCTATAATTTACTACTATTGTATATTCATTACAATTGATTGAAAGAAAACTAAACGCTCATACTTGGTGAATAAGCACTTTTATAATAATCAAGAGTTATTTAGTTAATTGCCATAACCTTAATCTATACTACAAACCAAGCAAATTTTTATGATAAATATTTAAGAGGTTAGAATTATTAATAACCTTTTTTATTTTAGGGATATTAAATATACCTAATGGGAACAGAAATAGAACGAAAATATCTTGTCAAGAAGACAGAATGGCGATCGCAAAAAGCATATTTACAAAACCAAATAAAAAATTTTGGTCAAAAATATCGTCAGGGATACATTCCCACTCAAAATGCTACAACTGTTCGCCTACGAGTTATTGGGGATCAAGGTTATTTGACTATTAAAAGTAAAACTGTCGGACATACTAGAGCTGAGTTTGAATATCCAATACCTGTTCAAGATGCAGAGGCAATGTTAGACACTTTGTGTCCTAAACCTTTAATTGAAAAACTAAGATACAAAGTAGAAATTGACGATTTAATCTGGGAAGTTGATGAATTTTTGGGAGAAAATACTGGCTTAATCATTGCTGAAGTTGAATTAGAAAATGAACAACAGCAGATTAATCTTCCCCCTTGGATTGAACGAGAAGTTACAGATAAAAAATATTTTAATTCATATCTAGCGGTTCATCCTTATAGTCAATGGACATCAGGGACAAGCTAAGAGAAATAACAGAAGCTACTAAGAGATTATAGTCATTCTAAATAGAAAGCGTAGATGAAGCTCCTCCACCTGCGGGAACGCGAGGGGATCGGGTCTTATGCTAACTTAAGATTATCCCTAATCCATAAGTCACACAAAACAGCCCAGCTTCTAGGCGACTTACCAGAACTTTTGCTGGTAGAATCCTTACGGTCATTTCTGCTCGTAAGCTTAATAATTCCTCTGGCAGCGACATTGTAGCTACCATTGAGATCGCAATTGTAAATCCTGCCCGACGCGAACCGAGCAATAGCGTAGTTACTACGATTTCGTTTGACTAATCCAGAACCATCGTAGGCTAACTTGGATGTATAAGCAGCAGGTACATCGATTACTTTTCCTCCTAGTTCGCGCCATTTCATTTCGGTAAGAGTGCGAATTTTGGCTTTTAACCAACCATGAAATCGCTGTCGCAAAGTCGAACCTCTACGCCCTGCTCTTGGTTTCCAGCCTTTCAGGTTCTCAAACACAATTGCTGCTGAGTTGTAAACCTTAGCAATCTCAACAATGCGCTTTGATACAATATGTCCGATTTGCTCGTTAACGCTATGACATTTACGATAGACGCTTTGACAAAAACCCTTGTGAAGTCTGCCTCCTTTACCCGTCGTCTTCTTAGCCTTGACTGAAATCGATTTGAGTCGCTTATCTCTGCGGTCTATGTCTCTTCCTGGGTGAACGAATTCACGATGGATTACAGTACCGTTAAAATTCACGACGGCTATAGTAACTGTAGAATTGATCCCCAAATCTAGCCCAACTACGTTATCTGTTGGCTTTCTTTTGGCTGGGTGACACTCAAAGGGAACTGACAAATAATAAGCACCCTCATTAAAAATTAACGAAGGCGATAGCATTTTATTGCTGCTAGATAAGTGTCGTTCTCGCACTTTATCTATATTAGTATTTACCCAAACCCAGTCCGAGCCTGTAAACACCTTAATCTCCACCTGTTCGACGCCATGTAACTTATAGCACTGACCGCGATAAAGTACGGGGTAGCAACCAGCATTACTATTAAATCTTGGTGGCTTGGCATCTTTCCTTGAACGTATGCCACTTTGCCAGTCCCGATAGCGAGTCATATAGCTACTTACTTGACCGACAGCAAAGACAATAGCTGCTCTGCGGTAATATGACGGAAATTTGCCGAATGCTTTACCAATTTGAGGGTACTTTATATTGGGATTTTTAGCTGTCGCGTGCATGAGTCGCTCTACAGTAGGTACGACTTCTTTAGTCGAGAGAGTCCCTAAAGTTTTCCAGTGAGTAAAAATAATGCCCGACAAAAATCTACATAGCCGACGATAGATCTTAACCGTCTTGCCAAACAGTAATTTGTGTTCGGCAATTGAATCAAGATTCCAGATGTCGGTACGGATGATTTTTGTTGAGTTTTTATTTACCATAAAGAAATTGAATTGTGAAAAGGCAGTTCAATCCTCACTGACTCTTAAATCTCGGTAGCCAATAAAACACCCGCAACTATCTTGGTACCTTACCTTGTGTCAGGAGGATTGCTAAGTTGCATTTATACCGCTTCTAAATTCTTTTCTCCAGTGCGAATACGAACAACCTGATCTACAGGATAAACAAAGATCTTACCATCGCCAATTTCCCCAGTACGCGCAGCCGCGATGATTTTATCTACCACCATATCTACTTGTTCATCTTCAATAACGATTTCCAGCTTTAGTTTTTGTAAAAATTCTACAGTATATTCAGAACCTCGATAACGTTCAGTCTGTCCCTTCTGACGACCAAATCCTCTAACTTCCGACACTGTCATTCCCACAACTCCGGCGTTAACCAGAGCTATTTTTACTTCGTCTAATTTAAAAGGTCTGATAATAGCTTCAATTTTTTTCAATTTGCAGTCTCCTGTCTTTACTATAAAACTTTGACTTTCACTATTTTACGTATATTTATCTATAAAGCTAGTCTCTGTGTTTATAGATTGTAATTGTTCACTCC
>JBCCDL010000216.1:0-8301 GCA_039030815.1 Cyanobacteria bacterium P01_A01_bin.83
AATATTTTGTCGAGTAAATTTATGGTAAATAAAATAATATGAAATCCCAAAAGAATGCTAAGTATCCAATTAAAGGACTAAGTAATGATTAGCAACTAACAATTAATAATTAACCAAGACAATTTTATTTGTAGTAACAATTAAAGTATTTAATATAAATTAGTAAGCCAGATTTAAATTTTAAAATAGAGATTGTGATTAATATTTATAATTGCTGTTAACATCAAACAACAATTTTTGCACCAAAATATTACATAAAACAAGAATGTTTAACTAGATATAGAGTGCGTATCGTGTGCTATGTTCTTAATTTTAAATTAGCGTAATCACAACTCTAAATTATGAATGTGCAGTTGTTTATAGCTAAAATAAATAAGAATTGAAAATCTTTTGATTCATTTCAATTGCTTTTTCTACTGCTCAACTAGTCTAAATCAATCAGATAAATAATGGCTATTAACTTAAAGAAAGGACAGCGGATCTCCTTAACCAAAGAAGATCCTAGCCTCAAGCAAATTACGTGTGGGTTAGGCTGGGATGTTGCACCCTCCTCAAGTGGTTTATTTGGTGGCAATAAACAGTTTGATCTAGATTCATCTGTACTCTGCTTAAATGCCGACAAAAAACTAACCGATGTCAAAAATATTATCTACTTCGGTAACTTAAGACATAGCTCTAGTGCGATCGCTCACCAGGGAGATAATTTAACTGGTGCGGGGGAAGGAGATGACGAAATTATTAATATCGATCTTCCTCTAATCCCTGCCAATATTAACTATTTGGTATTTGCGATCAATATATACAAATGCAAGCAACGTAGTCAGGACTTTAGCATGGTGTCAAATGCTTTCGTCCGTCTAGTTAATCGTGCCACAAATCAGGAACTAGCCCGCTACAATCTTTCAGGTACGGAATATCAGGGAATGACAGGAATGATCCTGGCAGAAGTCTATCGCCACAATAATGAGTGGAAAATGGCAGCAGTGGGAAATGGTTTTCAAGTAGCTACCTTAGCCGATATCGCTAAAATTTATACCTAAGCTACGGTAAAAATACTGATTGTAATGGTGACCACATTCCACGGTTAAAGCTAGAAATCAAAGATTATGCTTCATATTTCTGTTGCAGAATAACTAATAACAACAGTCTTTACTATCTTAGGTCTTGAAGATTATAAATTCCCCTCAACTTATTTAGAAAAGTTGAGGATAACAGGAGTAAAATTAGAAGGCTGTTTAATATACCAACTTTTGATTTTAGCTAAAAACATATTATGAATCAGTGTCCTGGATTACCTTAAAAACGACAAAAGCTCGCTGGGAGGCAGAGTTAATGCAGCAAATATTGAGTGCTTATGATATTCCTTGTCGGGTACTCAATATTGGTGCAGGAATCTATTGCGGAGATGGTAGCCAAGCAGCGCTCCAAGTTCGTGCCAAGGATCGCTGGACAGCCTTGCTGCTTCTAAGTCCCCCTGAAGATAATCCAGAGATAAGTTAAAGCCCTAGATAAATAATTCAAAATTTATGTCTTCTTTGTTTGATTGGTTTGCCAATATTAGAAAAACGGAATCTCCTGTACAAAAACAGCAGGAGCGAGATATCGCTGATGGTTTGTGGACAAAATGTAATTCCTGCGGTTCGGTCGCCTACACTAAAGATCTTCAGGCGAATCAACTTGTCTGTCCCGAATGCGATTATCACAATCGAGTTGATAGCGATGAACGAATTAAACAGCTTATTGATGCCGATAGCTGGAAGCCACTTGATGAAAATATCTGTCCTATAGACCCGCTTCAGTTTCGCGATCGCAAAGACTATTCAGCTAGATTGAAAGATGACCAATCTAAGACAGGTTTAACTGAAGCTGTCAAAACGGGAACGGGTTTAATCGATGGTTTACCGTTAGCTCTTGGAGTAATGGATTTTCGTTTTATGGCTGGCACTTTAGGTTCGGTAGTAGGAGAAAAGCTCTGTCGTTTGATCGAACACGCCACCGCAGAACAGTTTCCTGTGGTAATTGTCTGTGCTTCTGGTGGAGCCAGAATGCAGGAGGGCATGTTTAGTCTAATGCAAATGGCAAAGGTTTCTGGAGCATTACAGCGTCATCAGGTAGCCCAGTTGCTTTATATTCCCGTATTAGCAGATCCTACCTACGGTGGTGTGACAGCAAGCTTTGCGATGTTAGGTGATATTATTATCGCCGAGCCTAAAGCACGAATTGGTTTTGCAGGTAGACGAGTCATTGAACAAACCCTGAGAGAAAAATTACCTGACGGGTTCCAAACTTCTGAATATCTGCTAGAACATGGTTTTGTGGATACAATCGTTCCTCGAACTCAGTTAAAAAAAACTTTAGCTCAGCTCATTAGTCTGCATCAACCTTTTTATAATCTGATGTCTCCTTTGTCAGAGAATAATCATCACACTGAAATTGAAGAAACAGTTTAAGCATCTTCTGTAAGCTTATTTAGTTTCCAAGATCACATTATTGTCAAAGGAAGTAGAGAAAACAGATTCTCTTAGATCATTCGCAATTGGGCGTTGCCGATTTAGTTTAGTAATGATTGAGCATTTTCAAGACAAATTCTCAAGGACAAAATTATTACTTTTTAACAACGCTGTTCAGGCGATCGCTTAAATTACATTACTTGATTTGGATAGATTGAAAATACTCAATAAAAATTTGTTTGGCTTGAACATTATTGAATTAGTCTAAGGTTATAGAAAACAGCTTAAGGTTAAAATCTTGGATCTAAACGATCAGTTGTTATCGCTAAATAAAACACCAATTGACTATTTATTTTGAATTTCATGACAATCCGCTCAATGTTAAATCAGCCGTTAATAAATATACTGCTTGGAGGAATAACCCTCCCTCTTGCTCTCTTGATTTACCCCCTTAAGATTAATGCTATGCCTTTAACTCAAGCTGAAGTTGAACAAAAAATTCAGACCATACCCCAATGGCAACAAGAACAGCAAACTATCACCCGCACTTTCGAGTTTAAAAACTTTGTCGAAGCGATCGCTTTTGTTAATCGGCTAGTTGACCCAGCAGAAGCAGCAGGACATCATCCTGATCTGGCTATCTCTTATAACAAGGTTACAGTTTCGCTAACAACTCATGATGCAGGAGGTCTAACTCAAATGGATTTCGATTTGGCGCAAAAGATCTCGGAAATCAGTCAATAAGCAGAAAAATTAGGGGAGAATAGCGACCTACTCTCCCTTTAAACTATTTATTACTTATTAGTTACCTATTGCTTCCCCACAACGGAACTAGTTACAGGTCATAGTTGTCGAGGAACTTCTAGTTTGTGATACTCCTGTACCCGAAGAATTACGGCGAGTGGTTGAATAACCAGAACTGCTGCGATCGCATTTGAGGTTAGAAGAACGGGACTGATGGCGATTACTCGCAGGGGACGCTTCGCGATCGCCGAATAATCTAAAATTACTTAAACGATTCAATAAGGAAGGCACCTTAGTAGAAGCAGAACCAGAATCAACTTCCACATTACCGTTCTGTACCGATACCCGCATATTTCCTGTTTTCACTTCAACTTCATTGGCATTGGCAACTCCAACATACAAGCCAATAATTACAGGGGTGATCATTAAGGATATAGACTGCTTTAACATAATTTGTACAACTCCACTTTATAAACTAATTTAGTTGCCTGTTAATCAACTTATTGTTAGATGAAGACTCGAACCAGATTTTTTAACCACTTGACCTATTTCAAAAATTTTTAGTTTATTGATAAGGTAAAAGTCATTAACATAATCAATCCGATGTTATTACCTGACAAAAGTCCTATTAAACAAGGTTAGCTTGAGGTAATCGAGGATTAAGTCGAACTCGCGCGTTCCCTTGCGCCTTTCGGCGGCGCGGGGTCGCTCGTCATAACTACCTACTGTCCTTATACGTCTGCTTCTATTTTTTATGCAGCAGTTTTTTGCTCGAAATCATCAAAATTTTATTCGCCTGCTACAGAACCTAAGCTGCGGCTTGTTTGTTGCTTATTTTTCTAGTAACTCAGCCTCAGCTAATACAGTGATTAAAGAGGCTGAAATTTATAAAACTCGTAACCAAGTAGAGTTGAATCTTAGTCAGAATAACGAATGGCAGTCAGCGCAACCTGGTGATGTCATTGCTCCTCAAGACTCAGTTCGCACTGGAGCTAATTCTCGTGCTGATATTTTGTTTAATGAAGGAACATTAGTTAGGACAGGCGCAGGAACAACTTTTCGCTTTCCTCCTGGAAAACGCAGCTTTGAATTAACCAGTGGTGCTGCTTTAATCATGATTCGTCCAGAGCAAGGACAAAGTACAATTAACACCCCTGAAGCTAAAGTAGTTTCTCAGGGAACAGCTTTATTTGTACAACATAATCCTCAGAGCAAGTCCTCTCTTATTGGTGTTCTAACGAATAGTCCTGCTGGGTTGGTCGAAGTATCCAGCGCCGATGGAACAATCACTTTACAACTACAGGCTGGTCAATTTATTTCTATTGTTCAAGGAGTAGTGGGTCTTGTAGAACATTTCGTATTACCCATGTTCTATGAAACTGTGGAACTTTCCGCTGGCTTAGGAATGGAACCAGAGGCGCTCGAAGCAATGTTAGCGCAAGAACCTCCTGAGGTACAGGCTACCATTAGAGCCGTTCAGGCTGAAGCAATTGACCCTCTGCAAAATCAATTAGCCTGGCTTCAAGGTTTTTGTAAGCTGAGGGTGGAATCTAGAAATATCGCACCCTTGCTTCAGCTTTTAGGCATTAGTGCTTCAGGAACCAATCTTAATCTGGAAATACCCGAAACTGACTTGTCTGTGATTCCATTCCGTTCTCTTGAGGGGGTAACTTGGCTCGGTAATTATTGTCAAGCAGGACAAAATCTTCCTCCGACAAAGTAATTAACAATTACATATTAAGAAAAATAAAGTTATTATAATTCAGTTTTCAGTTATTCGAAAGCTACATAATTTAAGAAATGTAGCGCTGAATTATACTAGTTCATGCCATAGAGTAATTTCTGAAAATGTAACAGGATTTACGTTAACGTTACAGATTATTACTTTGTTTTTAATAAAAGAGACTCAGGTAGGGGTAATCTTTTATCTTCAGTATCGACGGGTGTTAAATAGGCATCTGTCAAAATAAATAAAATAAATTTGTTGTCACAATTAAGGAGAGCTTGATGCTTGACGCTTTTTCCAGAGCCGTAGTGAGTGCAGATAGCAAAACTGCTTGCATCGGTGGAGACGAACTACAATCTCTAAAAAACTTTATTTCTGAAGGAAACAAACGCTTAGACGCTGTTAATACAATTGCTGGTAACGCTAGCTGCATCGTATCTGATGCTGTTGCTGGTATGATTTGCGAAAACCAAGGCTTAATTCAAGCTGGTGGTAACTGCTATCCTAACCGTCGTATGGCTGCTTGTTTACGCGATGGCGAAATTGTTCTACGCTACATCACTTACGCTTTGTTATCTGGTGATGCTTCTGTATTAGAAGATCGTTGTTTAAATGGTTTAAAAGAAACTTACACTGCTCTTGGTGTACCTCTTCAATCTACAGGTCGTGCTGTAGGTATCATGAAGGCTTCTTCTTTGGCTCATATCAACAACACTAACAGCGAAACTCAAGCTGGCAACAGATTCCGTAGAATGGAAATGAAAGAAGGAGATTGTTCAGCAATTACTTCTGAAGCAGCTAGCTACTTCGACAGAGTAATTTCTGCACTTAGCTAGGCATCTTTTGCTTAGTTTGAATGTCTTTAAACAATGTGTTTAATACAAAGTTTTCGACATTTAAAACCATCACTATTTCAATAACAAGCAATTCAGGAGATAATTAAACGATGAAATCTGTTGTAACTACAGTTGTTACTGCTGCTGATGCGGCGGGACGCTTTCCCTCTACTTCTGACCTAGAGTCAGTTCAAGGTAGTCTTCAACGTGCTGCTGCTCGTATGGAAGCTGCTGAAAAACTAGCTGGCAACATCGACCAAGTTGCTCAAGAAGCTTACGATGCTTGCATCAAAAAGTATTCTTACCTTAATAACGAAGGTGAAGCTAACTCTACTGATACTTTCAAATCTAAGTGTCTTCGTGATATCAAACACTACATGCGTCTAGTCAACTACTGCCTAGTTGTTGGTGGTACTGGTCCTTTGGATGAATGGGGTATTGCTGGACAACGTGAAGTATATCGTTCTTTGCAGTTACCCACCGCTCCTTACGTAGAAGCTTTAACTTTTGCACGTAACCGTGGTTGTGCTCCCCGTGACATGTCTTCACAAGCATTAGTTGAATACAATTCTCTATTAGACTACGTAATCAATTCTCTTTCTTAAGAGTTTAGATAAGAGTTTTACTTTCATAAAAAACAGATAGTATTTCTGTTTAAATAATGGGAGCTTTGGGTCTGTTGCTGTGACTTTAATCGGTTTGGGTATCAGTCTTAAAGCTCCCTTTGCATTTGCCAATATAGTAAATTTTCAATTACAATTACTTTTCTTTTTTTGAAAAGCTAACAGCTAACAGCTAACGCCCTTTTGTTTTTTGGCGTAACCGATATATCAAAATTGACAAGCAACTATAAAATACGATGACTATTGACGCTTTATTTGAAAAGCTAAAGCATCCTAATCCCAATTTACGCAGTAAGGCAATGCGGGAGATCGCTGATGCGCGAGATGAAAATACTATTCCTCGCCTCATGAGCATTTTAAATCAAGAGGATGTAACTTATAGAAGAGCTGCTGTTAAGACTCTCGGGGTAATTGGTGCGGAGGTGGTACCGCCTGTAGTAGATTCTTTACTCAATAGCGATAACCCTACAGTACGCTCCAGTTGTGCTAAGGTACTGGCTCAAATTGCTGTTAATTATCCCGATGTAGCCATGCCAGATGAAGGTATTCAAGGATTAAAACAAGCATTAAATGATCCTAATCCTGTAGTTAACATTCCCGCAGTAATGACATTGGGGGAAATCGGTTCTCCTGTATTTGAGCTACTGGTAGAAACTCTAGATACTACTGACAATATTGCCGTGCAGGTAGCAATTCTTAATGCTCTTGGTTCTATGGGAGATTCCAGGGCGGTAGAAGTACTGACCAATCTTAGTAATGATAAATCTGCCGATCCTTATATTCAAGAATCAGCAAATAGCGCTCTATCTCGATTAGAGATGGTGATGAAATACAAGGGATAGCTGAGACAGTCAACAGTCAACAGTCAACAGTCAACAGGGCAAGATAATTATTTGTTACTTTTTAGGTGGAGATACTTGATCGCAGATTTTATTAACAGAAGAAACTGTTAGAGCTAAGTAGTTTTAAGATCAATACTATTGTGCAATAAATAGTTCAGCAGATTCTGTATCTAGCGCTTGAGAGAATAAATATCCTTGACCTAGTTCACAATTAAGAGTTTCTAAAACCTTAAGCTGTCTTAAATTTTCGATACCTTCAGCCACAATACTTATTTTTAGAGTTCTCGACAGGGTAATAATCATTTTGACAATTTCAAAGTTGTCACGCTCATCCAGCATCCCTTTTATAAATGAGCGATCTATTTTAAGCATGTTAATCGGAAATCGCTTGAGATATTGTAGTGATGAGTAGCCTGTGCCAAAATCATCGATATTTAGCCTGATTCCTCTGTCTCTAATCTGCCTAAATAAACTAATAGTTTCAGGTTGATAATCCATCAAGGTAGTTTCTGTAATTTCTAAATGTAGTGAGTGACCAGAAAACCCAGTTTGTGCCAGGATTTTATCCAAAATAACCAGAAACTTAGGATCTTTAATTTGCTGGCTAGCTATGTTAACGCTCATTTTTAAGTGCTCAGCATCAGGATATTTGTTTTGCCACAGATACATTTGCCGACAAGCCTCCTGCAACACCCATTCTCCAATAGGTATAATCAACCCTGTTTCTTCAGCAATATGGATAAATTTATCAGGATAAATTAGACCTTTTTGGGGGTGCTGCCAACGCAGTAATGCTTCAAAGCCATAAAGTGTATCTGTCTTGAGGGAGATAATTGGCTGATAATGAAGTACCAACTGATTATGAAGAATGGCGGTGCGTAGATCATTTTCAGTTTCTAGAAGTTCCTTAGTTGAAGCATACATCTGAGGCTCAAATACTTCATGTCTAGCTTTACCCAAAGATTTAGCTCTATACATTGCTAGATCCGCATCCCGTAAAATCTCAGCAATGTCTTGATATTTACGATCTGCCTTGACAATGCCGATACTAGCGCTGGTAAAAACATTATGACCCTGAAT
>JBCCDL010000217.1:0-8293 GCA_039030815.1 Cyanobacteria bacterium P01_A01_bin.83
CTTTTTCTTCTGGCTTATTTTCCGGGACAGAAGTTTGATTATTATATAAACAATTATTCAACTTGTGTCCCGGCTGTGCGGCTTGCTGTGACTGGGCTTGAGTCGTTTTTACTGGTTCGTTTTTAAACTTCAAATTTAGTGCAGAAATTACTGCTTTTCTGTCCGTGTCTTGTAGTTCATCCTGGGCTAACTTGTAGTATCTGAGATTAACTAACTCATAGTTATTCCGCTGGTAGTCACCCTCTATCAGTAGCAGCTTATAAAGCCTTATGTTAAGTTCAATTTTTAAATAAAAATGCGAATTTACCCGGTAGCCTTCGCCTACGAAAGCAAGTGAGACTTGTATAAGTCTCTCTTGGTAAAAATGCTAAACGTAAATATTTTAGATTTATACAAGCTTGGCAAAGAAATTAGCCAAGATGCCCATTATGAATCAAATCATGGGCATAAAAATAAGCAATATTTAGGCGAACTAGTTTTAACTGATGTCAATGAACATCCGTGGAAAGTTAAGGTACGATATACGAAAAAACGCGGTAGATACCTTAAAATTAGTTCGCAGATTGATAGCAGCCAGAAAATGCGGGCATCAGCAGATGGTTATAAAGCCTACACGCAAATTACTCCAGAAGAATGGGAAATTTTTAATCGGCTAAGTGGACTAAAAGACCAGCAACAACTGCATAACCGCGCTCGACAAATTTTAAATAAATTGCTTGGGAACTAAGATAGCGACAAAGGTAAAGAATAATAGATAACAAATTTAGAGTTTTAATAAATAAGTTCGCTATTTAAAAGCGCAAAAACAATCAAATGAGTTATTGATTTGCTTTCTACAAGAGGTATTGTACTTAATAGCTAAAGTATGCTTTTTCAAATAAAATCCGTTTATCGCGCTATTGGCGCGATAACTCGAAAATTTTACTTAAATTCTGTTTTTATTCTTTTTATTGCTAATTTCAATCCTTCGGAGTGATGCCATAGCACATAACCACCAAAAACCATTTTCCCAGAATTATCTGCGAGAAAAACATGGTCTACTCCAACAAGATTTTTGTATAACTTAAGCAAGTTGCCCTCTTTAAGCTTAAAAATAGGCACAGCTTCATTAAAATATTTTGGATTAGTTAGTATCATACCAGGCACATCCAACAGTATCTCTACAATTTTTTCTGTTGTAGGTTTTATGTCAGAAGCTATAGATGGCTTACCCCAGTTATGAACTTTATCGACGATTTGACCTAGATTTTGAAACATATTTTTATTTGATTTTTATATTTATCTCGAAGCTAGCTATTTTAGCTATTTAAAGTCATCAGTATTATCACTGTTTGGAAAAGGCAAAAAATAAATTATCGCTTCAATTCTTTCAAAAGCTTTTTCGATATTTTCTAAAGTTTTACGGTTATTCCAACTTTTATAAGCTTGTTCTACTTTTGGGTCATTAATACTACCAATATGTTGATGATTTGTATATTCTTCATTTTTATCAGACTTAACAGGTAAAGCATTTTTCTTGGGATTACGCTTAAATATCGGCTTATCCGCTTGCCATTTAGAGTAAATGTAGGTAGATTCATAGCCACTCGGATAACTACGATGTATTTTGTATTGGTGAATCCAAGCACCTTCTGGTGATAGTTCTGATTCTAAAAGTTCTTCTCGAAGCGTTTTTAAATAATTAATTTTATCGATTATTTCATTAATGTTTATATCTTCCATAATCAAGTTATGCTTTATTTATATAAAAACTTACATAACCATTTTACTCTGGCTTTAGATAATTGGAAATTACTGATACTATTTAGATGTATTATAGGTTGCAAATATTATTAGATAGAATAGGGATATCCGCTATTTATCCATAGCTTATCCAAAATGGATAAGTATTATCCAAACTTATTTTTATGCCTATTAATCACAATTTAGGAGAGGAAAAGCTAAAGGCTGTAGCACTTTTGGCAGCAGGAAAAACTAAAATTCAAACCGCCAAGGAACTAGGCGTACACAGAAAAACTATAGAGAATTGGTCTAAGAGTCCAGATTTTCAAAAAGCATTGATGGATACTCAAGATGAAGTTGTTGAAAAAGCAATTGAAGAGACATCATTAACAATTAGCGAACAAGTACAAGCATTATTACCTGATGCTTTTAAAGTTTTAGCCGATGTCCTAAAAAATCCAGATAGCCGCAATGCCGACAAACTAAAAGCGATTCAACTATTAGGAAAGTGGTCTGGAATGGAAGATAAAAAACAAACGGAACAGCCACACTCCGAATTAGAATTTAAAATGTATACTCAACAAAAAGCACAAGCTATTAATAATAATTAAATGAGTATTCCATTAAGCATTATCGATTTTGCAGAAGATGAAAAAATTCTGGATATTGACCTTTACGAGAAACAAAAAGAAATTTTATCAAGTTTTTGGGATGGTGATTACTCGATTGGGGTTTGGGCGCTAGGACGGCGTAGCGGTAAATCTTTGATGGCTTCAATTTGCGCTATTTATGCGGGATTAATGCTTGCAGATGAGTACAAACAGAAGCTACGCCCAAACGAGAAATTCTATATAATTTGTGTGGCTAATTCAAACGAACAAGCCAAAATTATTATCAGAAATATCAAAGATTTACTAAATAATAGCTACTTCCTTCAAAATCTAATTAAAAAAGAATATGCGGACTCATTAGAATTAACAAATAATTGCGTAATAAAATCGATTCCAACTAGTTCTAGAACAGCGCGTGGATTACCAGTAGCAATGCTTATTTTTGATGAAATAGCCTTTGCTTTAGAAGGAGAAAGTAACGCTGGTGCAGAATCTATATTTCGTGCTTTATCACCTGCCGTAGCACAATTTGGAAATCTAGGAAAGATATTATTGATATCATCACCCTATAAAAAACAAGGGCTTTTTTGGGATATGTATCGGAATGGCAAAAATGGCAAACATCAAACGATACAAGCTGTTAACTATCCTAGTTGGGAAGTGAATCCTACGCTTTCAAAAGAATTTCTAAAACAAGAAAAAGCGCGTGACCCTGAATTATTTGATGTAGAATATGGTGCAAACTTTTTCAACAATCTAAATTCTTATTTGCACTCTGACATGGTAGAAAGATGCGTAAATTATGACCGCGATTTATTGTCTTATAATCCAAAATACGAAGGTGCTTATTTTTGTTCAATTGACCCCAGCTTGGGCTTGAGAGATAATTATGCTACAGTAATAGCACATTTTGAAGGTGAAAAACTTGTAGTAGATTATTGTTTTCAATTTGAACCTAAAGAAATAAATCCAGGTGTTAGAGGTATATTTATCGATGAAGTTTTTACCGTAATTCATCAACTTAATGATATATTTAACGGTTTTCAAAAAATAGTTGTAGACCAGTTTAATTCGCAAGTTATAATTCAACGATTAAATACCTTAAATATTGAAAGTTTTAACTGGACAAATAGCAATAAAAAAGAAGCTTACGAGAAATTGAAAATAGCAGTAAACTCAGGCAATTTAGAACTATACAACCATCCTAAAATAATAAGTGAATTAAAGAATTTACAAATTAATTTTACCCCATCTGGGAATTGGACTATATCAGGTGGTACGGGTGCTGCGGTTGATGATTTTGCTTCTTGTCTAGCAGCTATTTTCTTGCACTCAGACCCAGAAGATTTTGATTTTTTTGATGCCATGTCTAGCGGATTTGTTGATATTAATTGTAGCGTAAATAATATTTCAACATTTGATTATTACTATCCCTAAAACAAGAATTATGGATTACTTTACAAGAGAAAATATGATTTTACTAGAATTGCGAATATTGGAAACAAAGCAGCAAGAATTGCTTCCTAGAGTCAAGAAATGCGATTTAGATGCTATCGAGAAAACTTTGGCTTATTCAGCAGAAAAAATTAAATTATTCAAACAATTAGATAAATCAAGCATCAGTGACAACTGATGCTTTAATAAATTTACCAACTAATCGCCTTGGTAATATCGCCACGACCTTTGTTGTGATAGGTTCCTAACTCATATTTACTGTTATGGTCATCAATCGCACCTTGATGACGAGTCATCCAATCTTTAACTAACATCCCATTACAGCCAGATAACTGGCGCAACGCTTGGTTATTAATTACCCACATCTGGCTAGTATCGGGTTGTCCGTTGTTATTACGGGCTTTGTGGTCGTTGTGGTTAGTAATAGCCAAGTAGGAACGTCTTAATTTTTCTTCAGCAGCACCCCTAGATTTATTCTGCTTTAACTCCTCACTACTCATTGATTCCCAGTCTGTATCATCTTCTTTAGGCTTAGATTTTGCAGTTTTGCTGTTACTAGAAGTCGATTCATTTTGCTGTAACTGGGGTATTAGTTGAGATAACTTTTCATCCAAAATACGGCTAATTGTTGATTCTAAATTTTCCATTGTTTCTGTACCCGTTTCTTCTACTTTTTGATTTTTAAATTCTTCTAACTGTGCTTGAACATCTAACAACTTTTCTTCTAACTTTTTAGCTTTTTGGGCTAATTCAATTAAGTTTCTAACTGTGGTTTGTTGGTTGGGTAGTTCCCACTTTTCTTGTAATTCCTTAATGGCTTTTAGGTCATCAATAAACACTCTTACATTAGATTTGGACTGCTTATCTTCTACAAAATTATTGGGGAATGGTACGGGCTTATTGGTGTAGTAATCAAGATACCCAAGAGTAGTAACTGTTTGACGTAAGCTACTATCTGTAGGCTTTTCACCTACATAGTGACCTAACAACCTAGCAGCGTGTAACATCTTCTCACCTACGGACTTGGGACAATCGCGTTCGGTTGCTAGTGCAGCATAAGCAGCGCGTAACGCTTTACAGTTATCTTGTTCTTCCCCATGTCTGATTGCTAGAACCGGGGTAGAGTCATCTTTATCCCCAAAATAAGCCCGTACAACGCGGTTTACAGAACCATTGCGACGGGAATCAATTCTACGATTTTGAGCAACTGTATCTTTAGGGAATTCTGCTTTAACTTCCTTAAGCAATGCTTTGGTGCTTGGTTCCTTAAGCAATTGGGTGTGAATTTTGATTATGTAGTCCGCAGGGTAGAGAGTAGCAATCTTAAATACTGGTTTTTCACCTCGCTTTTTACCTTGTCCTTCAAAGTTTAGTTGGTACTGTTCGCCATCCACAGCGGTAAATTTGGCACGGGCTAATATTTCATGTGGTCGTCTGCCAGTGCTAGCAATTAGCCCTACTGCTAATTCGTGCGGGTCATCACTAGAAAGTAATTTAGCTACAACTTCTAAATACCGTTCGGGGTCGATTTCATTACCGTTACTCAAACGGTCGGTAGCGCGTGTAGTAGTGTTTCTATCAGTCCAATCATCTTTAGTTAAACCACACTGTGTAAGAACGTAGTGTTTTAACTCAATTGAAACTTGTTTACCGTCCTTATCAAATTTTGGAACGGGAACCGCGTTAACTTCCTGTTCTAAAGGTAAACTTTTAAATTTCTTGTACAAGCCAGCGCGAGAAAGTACTGTCCCTAGTGACTTCTGGCTGTATGTGGTGTTTTCTTTAATCCAGCTATTAAAGTCATCACAATAGGGCTGCATTTCCTCAAACGATTTCAAATTTTTGGTTGTCTCAAATAACTCGTTTACCTTATCAGTTAATGCTTTAGACACTTTTTAATACTCCGAATTACCAGTTATAGATTTATTTAACTGGTTATATATTATTATAACTGGTTATAATATGTCAATAACTAGTTAGGCTATTTAAGAACTACTTGTTATTGCTTTTTAACAGTAAATGTCTTTCTACAATCACGGTTGACACACTTGTATCTTATTTTGCATTCCATTCTCTGATGAATGCTAGATGTGGGAGTTTTGCAGTAAGGGCATATAGCCGATTCCCGTGGGGATTTCCCATTTTTGGATACCATACTGTGTAATGGTTCTAGCTTCTCTGTGGGAGACGCGGGAACTGTGGGGGGAAGATTCCCACTAGATATTCCCAACAGGGTACTTTCGTCAAATTTATAACTCCCAAAGCTTGGTAGGCTAATAAAATAGGGCTTCTTACCGGGTTCCACAACAAAGCCAAAGCGGTAAGCTTCTGCATCGGTATTGTCTAGCCCTAACTCATTATTTTTACTTTCACAGTAGGCTGTAAGCTTGTCTGCGATTGCTTTTAACTTATTCTGCTGTTGTGTGGTGAACTGGTTACTATTTTCTATAGCATCGTAGCAGTTAGCCCCAATGTGGAGGTTAACCGCGCTATTCCAGTCAGAACGGGACATTCCCGGATACTCGCTAACATTAGCGTTTTGACCGATAAACACCACACCTAAATTCTGGTGACTGGCTTGCTTGATAATAAAGTTGATGAAATCGCCTATAACTATTTTCTTACCTTTGGTATGACTCATTGTTGAGTCGATTTCATCAAAGATATGCAATTCAAAATTATCCTTTGAATCATCACCATTTGACCGATAATCAATCTTTTTAGCCAAGTCCGCTATACCTTTCTCGCTGTCCTTATGAGTATTACCAGCAACGGGAATACCCCAATGGTTTTTAGTGGAATTGTGCTGTGGGTTGAATAACTTAACCGTTCCCGGTCGGTTCCGTAGAATGGCTACTACTAAATTTTCAGCAGTAGGACTTTTACCTGATTCGCTACCACCAGTAATTCTTATTCGTGACCACTTACTAACAATTTTTTCAAACTCACTTGCTGGTTTCCATAACCTAGAATCTTCCTCAACTGTTGCTTTTTTCTTATGTCTTGTTTGGATGTAAAGCGTAACATTACCACCACGATTGTTATATTCAAATTTTGGTTTATTTAAAGCACCGGATAATTCTTTTATCTTGTCGGTAGTACCATCATTTAAAGTGTCGCAATCAATAAAATATTTACCGTTCCTACTAATAGAAAAACATAGGTTATAGCCAGTATCATCAGTTGACCACTGTAAAGCATCTAAGCAGTAATTTAATTTGTAATAATAGTCAATTAAACTATTACCAACTCTGGCTTGTTCTGTAGTACCGGGAAAGCGGTTAGGTTTTCTAGATTCTAATAGCTGGCTTTCTAAATTAAGAATGTGCTTATTTAATTCTTCCATCTTAGAAACAGCATATTTAGCAGTATCTAAAGTATCGGTATATTCTGTTTGGTATCTTTGAACCATTTCTTGATTGCTGGCTATCCATTCAGAAGCAATGGCTTTTTTATTCCCCTCGTGGAATTGGTTTAATTCGATTATTTCTTGTTTGGCTTTTGTTGCTAAATCGCTAATATACCGTTCGTAGTCCATCAAACTAACCGAATCATCAACAATTAGGGATAAGTAGTTAATAACGATTGCTTGGGCTTTAACTCGCAAATCAACACTCCTATCAATGATTTTTTCTTGCAGTTCCAAGCCAATATCTAGCAAGCTGTCAAAATCATCAATTGATTCGTACTCGTTTATTTTATGTAAGTAGTAATTCCGGAACTTATCGACCTCTACCGCTAAATTATCAATTTCTTCAGAGATAGCGGGATATCTTCTACTAAGGGAATTAATTAAACAATCTACTTTCTTAATCTGATGTTTATAGCAATCCCTAACAATTCGGTGTTTTTCAGATGCGGTAAACTCCCCAATTGATTCAAGCTTCTGGTTTAATTCTCTAACTATTTGCTGTTGCTTGATTACTTCTAAATCTTTGAGACTGATTGCTTTACTTAAACTATCTAGCTGTATTTTTAGGTCGTTTGTACTGGTACTTAGCTTTTCAATCTTGGCTTGTTTTAAGCTAATATCTTTTTCAAACTGGCTGATAGATTTATCTTTATCTTGCAGTAACTTATTATTTCTGGATTCTAGCTTATCAATTTCTCTTAAATATTTACTACCGCAATATTCGGCAATAAAGCCAGCACCAACAAAACAAGCTATCCCCAATTTTAAATTCTGCTTTATCTGTTCGTCAGGGAGGATTAAAGCCAGAATAGACAATATTAAACTACCGCTTAAACTTGCTAGGAATAAGCGGGATTTCAAACTATTTAGAGTAATCATGGTAAACTTTTATTGCTTAATCAAAATTGTTGATTGTGGGGGAATAATAGCCCCCATTTTACTTTTATGCTGCTATCCCTTGAATAGATTCTTGTAAATATTTCTGGGATATCTGATTAGTTTGGGTAATTATTCGCTGTATTTCTGCTTCTCGTTTTTCTTCCTGTGCTTCTAATTTCTGTCGTAATTGTTCAGTTTCGTTGATAGCAGCTAC
>JBCCDL010000218.1:0-8286 GCA_039030815.1 Cyanobacteria bacterium P01_A01_bin.83
GGAATAGCCATCAGTATTTCCCACTTAACGCTTTGTCGTTGATACTACTATGCGTTGGGAATGATAGCTATCCTTTTTTTTTTATGCCTGAATTTAATTCGCGAGAAAAGCTCGCGAATCAGTTTTTTGTCCAAAGTCCAATATAATATGTGGATAAAGTAATTTAATACACCGCATTCATAAAAAATTAATAAAGGTATTTAACGCCTACGGTGGAAGGCAGAAGGTGTTATTTTAATAGTTATCAAGCCTTCTTGCCTTCTTCCTAAAAGGCTTCCGATTCCCCTCTTCATCTATGATTGAAGAGTTTTTAATTAAAAGTTCTGGGAAATCTACTTTTAATTCCTCCGCTCAAGTGGATGCCCTATAAATTCTGCCTTCTTTACTAACCAAGTATTTTAACCAATCTAAGAGGGATTACCCTATTTCCCGATTGGTCTTTAAATTCATCTTTAGGAGATAATCTACATTCAAAAACATGTGGATTATCCCGTTTTATTTGTTTACCTTGTTCTAAGTTAGTCAGTATTGAAAAAACATATGCATTATCTAAAACCCCTTGTAATTGCCACTCTTGGGGAGCATCTTGAACAAGCATATACCTTGCGGCTGAAATCATAATAGGCTTAGTTTCATCAAACCCAAAGTTAAGAAGATACTCACCATAATCAGGCAACAAATCATCTGGATTAGGAAACTTTTTATTAAGCGGCTTTTGCCCTTTCATTTCCTTTAATAAACTAGCCTTCCTATTAGATTTACCCATGAATATTAATATTACATAGTAAAGTGTCTTTTTTAATATTAATCCACACCACAACCTACCGAAGCGCGATGGTCATTCGTGTAACGTCTCAGAGAGAAGACCTGCCGTCCTGGGGCGATGGTGCCCCTTCTTCACCTACCGTAAGTAATCGCACCCCATACCCTCACAGCACTGCTGTAGTTAGTGGTGGCTTAGAAAGAAAACCTATTGGTTTTGCTAAAAATATTAAATATTTTAGTATTTCATGAGACATTGAAAACTGGACAGATAAAATTAATCAGTTGGTGCTTCTAGGTAGTAATATGAGTCGCGACATACTTGAAAAATTTACCCGCCATCATCCTAATTACCACAAGTCGGCACCTGAAAAAGAGGTCAAGACTAAGCCGAAAGACTCTGATATACAAGAAGAAAATAAACCAGAACCCAAGAAGAACTTGAAATATAGTGGATTTTGATAGTGAGATTAAACCAAGTCACTATTGGAGTTACGGATATGACTGCATCAGTCAACTTCTATAAAGGATTAGGGTTGATTCAGATTGTTGCGACTCCTGACTTGCACTACTCGCGTTTTCTTTGTCCAGAGGGAGATACGACCTTTTCTTTAGAAGCTGTTGATAGCGTCACATCAAACTCCACAACAACCATTTACTTTGAATGCGATAATCTTGATGAAAAGGTCAAAGAACTAGAAGCAGTTGGTTATATTTTTGATAGTCAACCAGTTGAGCAAAAATGGTTATGGAAAGAAGCTTATCTCAAAGACCCAGACGGTAACCTAATTTGCCTCTACTATGCGGGAGAAAACAGAATTAATCCTCCCTGGAGATTGAAATAACAATAATTTTTTAATCTGCAACCTTGCTTAACCAAACTTCTGGGGAGATAATTTTAGCTTCTTGGTCACTAAGATAAAAATTTGTAACTGGTATATTTGATTCTTCGCATCGCAATGGTTCAATTACTTTTAAATAGGGATTCCAAATCGCCATTGCTGAACGTCGTGCTTTTTTTCTAATCAGTTCGCATTCTATATGAACTGTTGGCAATAAAATTACTAAACTGCTATGTAATTGCGCTGTAACGCTCAAGTCATATCGTTCGTACAAGTCAGTTAATTTTCGTTTCAATTCCATTTGAGTTGCTCTACTACGAGCTAATTCTTTTTCTTTGGCTTCTCCTTCTAATTTCTTTTTCTTGATTTTGGCTTTAATCTCAGAAATAATTGTGTTGTAATAATTTTTAATTCTTTCTTCGTCTCTACCTAATTTACGGGATAAACTTTTGCGCCAAGGTGTAATTTCTGTATCAATTAATTTTGATGCGTAAGATTGAGCAGTGTTTAATAATGGTTCAAAGTTTATATGTCCTAGAGTTGATGCATCTTTCAAACACACTTGGTCGGACTTCCAGGACAGTGCATCGCCAATTTCCACACCAGGAATACCTGTAAGACCATTGATAAAAAACGATATCATTCCTAATCGCTTTTCGTCTGCACTTGCAGTATAAGAAAAATTACACAATATATAAGGAGTTGGTGCCGCGAAGGATTTACCGACACGAATTAAACCATTTTGCGCACAGAGGGTATCGCTGATTTTTTTCTCAAAACCTGTAGTTTTAAGATAGCCGTCATATTTGATAGATAATGCGGCTGCATAACCTTGATAATCAAGTAAATTAGAAAATCTACCAAATATTTCTGAGTTGTAAGTAACAAAATAGCTGTCGGGAGTATCCGCTCTGGTGCTAAAACTTAGAGAATCAGATATATCTAAAGAGCGAGCAATATCAACTGGTAGTAACGCTTCTAAAGTATCATTGTTTGTATATTCTGCAACTCCAGATTTTAAGCTGATTACTTGATTGATAGCATCAAGAAGTTGATTTTTCATGCTTCCAAATCCTCTCCAAATAGATTTTCGTCAAACTCCTGCACTTTTTGATAACTATGTTTGGCATCTAATAACTGTCCTCCCAAAGAATCAAAAGCATTATCCAACTCATCTTTACGCTCATTACCTAACCACAAATCAATTACCATTTCTTCAAAATCAAATTCATCCCCCATATTCCCCAATATGGTTTCGATTTCTCCTACCACCAACTCAAACATATTAATTTTGTCGTGAAGAACTTTCAGGATATATTCTTCGATGCTATTAGCAATACAAAAATTAAAGATAAAAACATCTTGAGTTTGACCTATACGATGAAGACGACCGATGCGTTGTTCAATCTTCATTGGATTCCAGGGTAGGTCATAATTGACAATCGCATTTGCAAACTGCAAGTTGCGTCCTTCTCCCCCTGTTTCTGTTGCAAGCATCACCGGAACTTCTTCTCGGAAGGCTTCAATTGCGCTATCTTTAGCTTTGAGAGACATATCTCCCCGAAATTGACTATGTTTTATACCATTTGCTTGCAAACATTCAGATATGTAGTTTTGAGTAGGAAGGCTATTAATAAAAACTAAAGTTTTTTTATTTGATTTATTAAGTAATTCTACTAACATTCTAGTTTTTTCAAACTGTTTAATGCTACTAGCACGTTTTTTGAGAAATAGAATTTGAGAGTCGTTAAAGCGTTCTGACAATTTTTCTAGGGAATTAAGTAAAGCAACTGGACTAGAACCAGCACGCATCAGCAGGTTATTTCTAGTCAGTTTATCAATAGTTTTTTCTTTGGAGTGGGAACGTAAGTATTCATTAATAGCTTGGTATAGCTCTTTCTCAGCCTCCGTTGGCTCTACTGTAATGGTGGATGCGAAACGTTTGGGAAGTTTAACATCTACAACTGAGCGGGTATTTCTGACCATTACTTCCCGCATCAACTGTCTTAATTTTTCTGGATTTTTTGGTACTCTCCCATCCTTTGAACCCACGTATTCCTTTTTGAACTGAATCTCAGTTTTTAATAATCCTGGTTTAAGCAAAGTCAGAAGATTAAATAGTTCTACCAAATGATTTTGAACGGGAGTAGCACTGAGCATCAAAATAAATCTCTTTTTGATAGCATCAACTAGTTTCCAATTGAGAGTACGGCGATTTTTTAAGTGGTGAGCTTCGTCAACCACTACCATGTCCCAGGAACGACCAGTGACATGATTAAAATGAGTAGAGTGTTTAGCAGTATTGATAGAAGCGACAATACGGTTATGAGAATTCCAAAACTCAGATGGGGTTTCCTGTCTTGAATCAGTTGTAACTGTAGTGATGTTAAACTTTTCTTGAAGTTCTTGTTGCCATTGAGAGACTAGGGTTGCAGGAGTTAACACTAAAAGGGATTTGATTTGATTTCTCAGTAGGTATTCTTTACAAATCATCCCAGCTTCGATGGTTTTCCCCAGACCCACTTCATCTGAGAGCATTGCTCTACCACCAAACTGTTTAATTACTTTCTTGGCAGTCTCAATTTGGTACCAGTGTTTATCAATATTATAAAGTTCCGGCAGACATACTAATTGGTCGTAGTCAGCTAGTATAGATAGATTAAATAAGGATAATCTGGCGGAGTAGCTTTCTAAAGAACTAAACTGGTGATTTTTGAGAGCAGAACTGGCTAGTGAATCTTCAAATTTAAACGAATAACTATCAGTCATTTTAAATGTCGGACAGTACTGATACTAATTTTGTCAAAAAAAAACGCTTTCCTATTATTTTTGATACAACTCTTTAGCTTTTAGGAAAAACGCCGCAGTTCCAAAATTTCACAAGTAAGAATCGGGACAATAGTCAGCAATTAATTAAACACAATCAACATACTTTACGATACCAGTCGCTTATCGCTCCACCAGAACTCATATTCATCAAATTGAATTCGTCAGAAGTACGGTCGGCGTGATGGGCAGAAGGCGAGAACGTGGGGGATTCAAACCCGCCACGTTCTCGTAGACCGCCTGCGCAAAGTTTGACGGGGGTCTTAAACCCAGATTGGGCTTCGTGTAACGTCTCCTTTATTGAGAAGGCTGCCTCCGGCAATACATATCAATTTCATATTTTTCCATCACGCCGAATGCCTCCTGCCTCCTGCCTTGCCCGGAGGGCAGATAATGGTTGTAATTTTCCGAATCTACTTCGATACCTTTCTCCTTGAGAAAATTTGAATATTTTCTACATAGGATTGAATTGAATTTAACTTAACTTAACTTAATAACAAGTCAACTTGTCAACTTTATAGGTTGTTAACTTCTCATCAAGTTAACTTGCCATATTGTAAACTTGTTAGTAAAATTTCTAACTAACCATCTTGGTAAAAATCAATGATTATCGCC
The DNA here is from genome assembly GCA_039030815.1 of Cyanobacteria bacterium P01_A01_bin.83. GTDB lineage: Bacteria > Cyanobacteriota > Cyanobacteriia > Cyanobacteriales > Xenococcaceae > Waterburya. The sequence continues at coordinate 5,046 of JBCCDL010000218.1, forward strand.
CTAGCAAACCAGAAAGGAGGCGTATCTAAAACAACCTCCACTATATGTTTAGGAGGAATTCTGGGGAAAAAGAATCCTATCTTAGTAATTGACCTTGACCCTCAAGGCAATCTCAGTACTGGTTTGGGTGTAGAAGTAGCTGATGACCAGATTAGCTGTTATGAAGTAATTACAGAACAAGCAAAAGCTGTAGATGCCATAGTTACTACTAAATCTGGAATGGATTTATTACCAACTGATATATCCCTTGCAAAAGGAGAAACTGAAATTCTTACCCAGGTTGGTAACTTTTATATTCTTAAAGAGAAATTAGCTGAATTGACAGACCAGTACCAGCACATTCTGATTGATTGTCCGCCATCCTTGGGATTGCTAACAGTTAATGCTTTAGCTGCTGCGGATGCTGTTTTAATTCCGGTACAGTGTCAATTCTTTGCCCTTAAAGGACTAGCATCCCTCTTAGAAACAGTAGCTAGCGTGCAAAAGCGTCTTAATCCCCACCTAAAAATCTTAGGTGTACTGCCAACAATGGCAGAAAACACGATTATGACCCAAGATGTACTGAACTCTCTTAAGAATCGATTACAAGATATTCATATCTTTGACCCAGTTCCAAAATCAATCAAATTTGCAGAATCTAACTTGGCTGGAGAACCAATCCATCTTTACGCAAATGAGAAAAGACTAGTACAACCCTACAAAGCGATCGCAAAGTTAATCTCCAAATCTAATTAATATTTATGGCAAGACGTGCAAGATTAAATGACGAAAATAACCCACTATCTAAGAGTGACAATGTTTTAGCTGGGTATGAGCAAGCGAGCAAGTCAACTTCTCAACAAGTTAACAAGTCAATAAGTCAAGAAGCTGATAGTGAATCAAAATCATCTACTACTAAAAAAGCTAAAACGACTAGAAGTACAAGAAAAAAGGCAACTTCTCAGCAAGCCAACAAGTTAAAAAGTCAAAAAGCTGACAAGTCAACTTCCCAGGAAGATAAATTGTCAACTGGTCAAGATACAGCAGATGAAGTTAATGCTGATAGCAAGTCGGCTTCCCAACAAGTTGACAAGTCAAGAAGTCAAAAAGCTAGCAAGGTAACTTCCCAAGAAGATAGATTGTCAGCAAGCTCAGAAGTTGAATTTGAGAAAATAAAATTGCGTAAGTCTACATTTCAGATTAATGAAGAAGTTCTGAATGAACTAGATAAATTGCACTTAACGCTTCAGTTGGAAATGGGTAAGGGTAACGCACCTTATAAGGAAGTAATTGTAGAGGAAGCATTAGCGCAATTATTAGAGAAAGCTAATTCAGATAACAGTGGAATTATAGAAGGGTTATTGCAAAGACAGAGAAGCCGGGGAAGAATTGGGTGAGATTAGCTATCCTACTATGAGCCGCCATGTAAAGGCTGAAACCTTACAAGAAAGTAGTTTCAGAAAAATTTTCAACTTTTACTTAGAGTTTCTTGAAGTATCTAGCCACTTGCCACATCTCGAAGCCAACCTTCTCATAGGTGTGGCGGGCTGGAGCGTGACCGGGGTCACCTCCAGTCTCCACCATAGCAATAGATATGCCCGCATCTTTCATCCAATCAAGAGTAAATTCTATTAGAGTGGTACCAATACCTTGACCTTGAAAGTCTGGTTCGACAGCGACCATGTAAACTTCACCTATGCTGTCCTCTAGGTGTACTTTCACAGCTATAAAACCCACTACGGAATCCGTATCGATAGCAACCCATACATGCGTGTCTTCCGCAGCGCAGACATCCTCAACAGCCTTCTGCTGGCTCACAAGCCAATTATCGGGATAGAAAGCCTGGTAGACATCGGCATTCATTACTTTCTGAATCGAATCAAAGACCGGAGTCCATGCCCGAAGAGAAAGACGAATGACAGTATCAAGGTGGGAGGGGTTGTATGGTTTAATTTGCATTCCCATATAAATTCCAGTTAAATTTTTGACACTCTCACCAATAAATGTAGTAGTATTTTCTTAAAACTTTTCGTCGCTAGAAAATCGGCTTAGTTCTAGGGTAATGATACCGTCAGCTGTAAGTTGCAATAAAGAAAGTTGATTTTCTAGCACCAACTGCCCTAAAAAATCATTAATCTCCCTTTGGCGCTCCGCAGATAAACGTCGCGCCTTCATCTGTCGATTTAATTGAAGTTGAACGCGACTGACACCACCAATAGTCAACCAACTCTTAATATCATCAATTGCGCTCGAACTTAGGCGGGATCTATCTGTTTGCAGTAGGGTAATCGCTCCTTCAAAACTTCTGCGGAGAACTTCACGCCAATCATCGCGTTCCAGATATTCTATTAGTGCCATGTTAAACGGATATTTAAAACATTCGGGAAGTGTTTCGCCTTTTCCTATCTTATATTGAAAGTGCTTTAAACTCGTGCCCCGATTTCTACACGAGAAAGTCTTTTAATTAATCTGCTTATACTACATAATTAAAAATGAAGATTGCGCCCGTTCCGTCCGAGCGCTGTAAAATCTATAAACCTAACTAACTCGCAGCAGCTTGTAGTTCTTTCTCTTCTAATGGTGCTTTCGGCTTCTTCTCAAAGATTTGGATTCCTGCACCTTCTATCGTAAAACCACCATCATCAGCCTGTCCTAGCTTTCCAGAAATTGCTCCAACCCAGTCTGTAAAAGCTTGAGAGTTTGATTCAGCTTTGCGCCAGCTTTTAGCATTCAACAGAACTGAGAAATTAACACCATTTTGGTCTGTAATGTTAACTTCCACCTTTTTGTTAGGTGCAGGCTTTGCTTCAGGCAAACCACCAGTAAATTTAATAGTAATTTCGCTTTTGGCTTCCATTTTGACCTATCATCAAAAATCCATCGCTACTAAAATAGCGTCAATTTACTGGATAAGTGTCGTCAGCTATACAACTTTTATCATTCCAATTGGAAGGTTGAAAATAGAACCGTCCACAATTGAATAGTAATATTTTTAACTGGTAAATGACAGGTTCAGAAGAATCAGACATGGGGTTATTCTACAGCGTTATCTACCCGCGTTCCGGAAACCGGCTAAAAATATGGGAAAACCTCTCATAATCAGCCAGTGTGGGCATCCGAACGACGGGTTTGGGCAGGAAGGGAGGGCGGTAACAAAGAACTTTTGGATAAAACGAGTATCTTTTACCGCCCAAATTCCCAGGTTTTCCCATATTTTTCCGCTACAGTTGCAGCCCATCTCCCCCGAAATTTTTCGCTCTCC
>JBCCDL010000219.1:0-8269 GCA_039030815.1 Cyanobacteria bacterium P01_A01_bin.83
CTAAAGAGATAAGCTGATCCAAAGGAATCTGGTTAAAGCCGTGACCCAAACTATAGCCAATAGTAGCAATTTCAATCGACGAAGCAGGTTTAAGAGCTAAATTAGTCCAGCGGAGGATTACGCCCAAAATTACCCAGAGTAGGAGTAATAAGAGATTATTGGTTATAGAGCGATCTCTTGAGTTATTTTTATAAGATATCAAGTAACTGCCAGAAAAACATCTTGACTATTCTGCCTTATCTTCAACTAACTTTGCTCCATGTTGTCAAGTCAATTTTATAAGTAAACTCATCTCGCGCCTTCAAGGGATAGCTTTTAAGCTTAAAGTGAGTCCCACAAGGTGTTTCGGCTAGATTATCGGCTAGCTGCTTGCTTGCTGCTATTAACTTTTCCCTAATGGATGATGGTAATTCGACTAATTCGTATGATTAGAACTTAATGGCAAGAGCATTCTTTAGATTGATCGTAATCTATTTTCAATTCAAAAAGAATTACAGTTCAAAGTTACTCAGCAATAACTAGGATGCTTGAGGAAAATCTTTAACTTCTGCATCTGCTTCAATAATTAATTTTCCTAGTTTTACATCCAATTTTCTAACTCTTAAAGACATTGTATCTAATTCAAAATTACGTAAATCTAGTATTTCTTCAGCACTTTCAATAATTGCTTTAGCCACTTCCGAGTTAGAATTTACGCTTTCTAAATATTCAACCGAGCTTAAATTAATACAGTTACCAGAATTATTAATTTCGGGAGCAGCGGTCAGGCTTATTGTTTCGTAACTATCTTGATTGACCAAATAGATATCTGCTTCTAAGCCTACTTTTCCCTCACCTAGCAGAGTAAATTTTACTTGCTTAATCTTAGTTTTTACTTTCTTACCTTCACAATTAATCTCTAAGTTTTCTAATTTATCTTTAATGTATTTCGAGTTGAAGGCATTCTGAATATCTTCTTCTTTTAACACTACAAGCATTCTGGCATCTGTAGGTTGAGTTAGCTCAATATTACCCATTGCAGCCTTGATAGAATTAATTGAAATTCTGCCAGTTTCTATTCTTAGTTTTTCTGCTCGCAATTCTTTTTTCATTACCAAACCATCGCCTTTGACGCTGACAGAATCTATCTCTCCCTGCATCAAATCTAAAGGATTAGTACGAACATTTACATCTAAGTTGTCCGCTTGGTCTAATTGACTTGCAAGCCCCAATTCTGCTACTTTACTAATTGCTTTATCGCCCGTGTTTGCTGAACCCATTATCTAGAATATATTTAAAATTTAAGGTTAATATTATTAAATCTAATAATCTATAATAACAAGTCATCCTAAAGTTAGAAAAAAAATCATTGATTAAATTGATATTTATACTCAAAATAGCTCAACACAACTTTTGTATTAGACATGAAGAAATATTTAATTGACCAAACATTGATTAAGATCAAAAAATAATAATTTAATAGATAACTTCTATTTGTTATTATATTAATAATCAAACTATTTAATTAGTGATTGAGAGTGATTTTTAGTTGACCAAGACATTGTTTTTCCAGAAATATACTAATATTTCAACTTCTTATTAACTCAAGATTAAAGATTCTTGAGCATCCTACTAAGGATGCACTTTATACAATTTTTTTGAAGTATTAGTAAACAAGGTATCCTTCAGGAATAAAGCGATCGCCAAAAAGTAGCGTAGTGTTTGATGTCATGAAAATATTACTATCTTTCGCTAGTTAGTTAGCGATGCCTTCGGCGTAACGGCGCTCAACGGCTAATACTAAATCCTGTTAGAATACATCATTTAAAAGTTGTGACAAAGGCTTTAGCCGCATGTAGGCACAAAGGCACAGCTTGCTTCGCTGTGCAAGCGTCGCGAAGAGAACGGCGCTGAACGGGGCGTATGCCCCATCGTCTTCCGAAGGAAGACTGGAACGCTTTGCGTTCGTCCATCGTCTTGCGCGAACGCTAGAAGCGTTCCAGCCGCCTGGCGGCACGAGAGGCGGTAGCCTCTCCAGTCTGCTTTGCAGACGATGGCGCAGATGCGCCGTTGCGCGAAGCGCTGCCAAGACTAGTAATGCGAAAGCCTCTGTACTTGAGCCATTCGGCTCTGTGCCGCATGTAGGTTTTAACCTCGTTTTAAATTAGAAACCTAAAACGACAATTCTTGAATACATGGGTTGAACCGTGGGGCATTTGTCTTGGTAAGAGAAGAGGTATACATCACGAATACATGCGGCAATGCGGGCGGTCACGGACAACTCACGGGGGCGAAGGCGCTTCGCCCCCCGTGTCCTCAACAATGTGAGGGAACCTCACCTGGTCGCCCTTAAAACTTTCGCCTTTGTGACTACATGCGGGCAAGCCCTTTGTGACTTCGTGAACAACGCCGTTTTTCCCTCTGTCGTGGAAGCAAGCAAATAGGAGGGTAACAAATACCATATTTTTAACACTTTGTATCCTCTTCAATATTAGAATTTAAATATTACCTAGAATATGCAAACCTAAGTAATATTGACGATCAAGTAAAAAAATTAGGGAAAATAACCAATAATGACAATTAACTTGAGCAAGGGAGAAAGAATTTCTCTGGAAAAAGTAGCACCAGGTTTAGTGCAAATTTTTATCGGCTTAGGCTGGGACATTAACCTAACCGATACTGGGGGAGATTTTGATATCGATGCCTCAGTCTTCCTCTTAGGTAGCAATGAAAAGCTAATTTCGGATCAACACTTCATTTTTTACAACAACAGAATTAGTCCCGATCCTGATCAATCAATTCAACAGCGAGGAGATAATCGAACAGGTGCAGGAGAAGGTGACGACGAAATTGTCGATGTTAATCTCAAAGCTGTTCCTGCTGAAATAGCCAAAATCGTACTTACCGTAACGATTCACGAAGCTGATAAACGTCAGCAAAACTTTGGTCAGGTAAGCAATGCTTTTGTGCGAATTGTTAACTGCGAAAATGAAGAGGAGATAATTCGCTACGATTTGACTGAGGACTTTTCCGTGGAAACTGCACTCATTATGGCAGAACTCTATCGTAAGGATGGAGAATGGCGGATGAATGCTGTGGGTGCAGGTTATGAGGGTGGACTACCAGCTTTAGTAGAGCGATATCAATAACAGTCAACACCTCAACAGTCAACAGTCAACACCTCAACAGTCAACACCTCAACAAAAATTGTATGGGTTTTAGATTTATCCAGCAATATCAATAATTTTGGTAATGTTCACTTTGAATTGATGATCTACGACTGTTAATAAACAAGGATAACGTCAGAAATTAAGTATATTAGGCAATTGTTATAAATCAGGAATAATGGCAGTTAATCTTAGTAAAGGACAACGCATCTCTCTCGAAAAAGTCGCTCCTGGGTTGAGTGAAGCCTTTGTTGGTTTAGGTTGGGACACCAATGTTACCGATACAGGAGGAGATTTTGATATTGATGCCTCAGTATTTCTCCTAAATAGCAATGAGAAATTAATTTCCGACAATCACTTTATTTTTTATAACAATCTTACTAGCCCAGATCCTAATAAGTCCGTAGAACACTTAGGAGATAATCGTACAGGCGCTGGGGAAGGAGATGATGAGCTGATTAAGGTTAATCTGAAACAGGTTCCTGCTGATGTCAATAAGATCGTCATGGTAGTAACAATCCATGAGGCAGAACAACGACAGCAAAATTTTGGTCAGGTGCAAAATGCTTTTGTCCGCATAGTCGATGCTCAAGAGCAAAAAGAAGTTGTGCGCTATGATCTTACCGAAGATTTTTCCATCGAAACTGCCCTAATTATGGCAGAACTCTATCGTAAAGATGGCGAGTGGCGAGTTAATGCTGTGGGTGCAGGTTATCAGGGTGGTTTGGAAGCGTTGCTAAATCGTTATCAATAGCAAGTTGTAAGTTGTTTTCAGTTGATCTTGATAATTTTGATCAATCTTCATACCAACTGGAACGCCAGGCAGCTTGAGCCTCAATTACCGCTATTTCTTGTTGAATTGATTCATACTTGCTGTTCAATTTAGTTATTTTGCTCAGCAAGTTACGAATTTCTCTTCGTTTCGCGCTTAGTATATGGTCAGAAAATTCTAATTCGGCAAGCCGCAAACGTAGTAAGCTAATCTGCACTGCTTTTGGCGAAGGTTGAGGCTTTTTCTTCTTTTCAGTTTCTATCGCCAGGTGCATGATGTGAGGGAAACCAGAAGATTTTGAATTATTTGCCCCACCTCTACTTGAGTCTGCCTGCATTGCCACTTCAATAACTTTGCGGGGAATGGCTTCGGCAATTACGCTCGAATCTTGAAGACATTTATTGACTTTGCTTGAGGTTTTATCCAGAGTTTTCTTGATGACGCGCTCAATTTGTTTATGCCACGAAATTAGATGCTTAGGGTTTTCAAAGTCAACTCTTTCTGTGGGTAATGCCTCTGTTTCTTCTTCTTCAGAAAACTCAACAGCGCTGCCTATTTCAATCAATTCAATATTTTCTAATTCAGCCTTAACTAGTTCCAGGTTGATTTCAGGCTCTTCTTCGGTTGATTCACCCTTATTTTTCTTGGGCTTAGGCAAATTTTTGAGTAGCTCTGCCATTAAGTTAACTTCTAGTGGCTCAGGTTCTAATTCTTTGTAATTAATAATTTCAGTCAACTCAGACTTTAATTGAACCCCCATCCTTCTCAGACTTTGCTGTAGCTCCTGCTTCTCACTCAAGGATAAATTTAAAAACTCTTGAGGATAAATTTCGGTGCAAATTTGATAGCAAGCAAAAATTAGCTGCTGTTGCAATGAGTGGCTTAATAAGTCTAGATAGCTTGAATATAACTTTTCTAGTTCAATTGCCGTGTTCGCCACCGTTGATTTTAAATTGTCGAGGTCTTGTTTAACTTGCTGAATCGATTTGGTCATTACATTTAGCATTTATCATCTAACATTTAACATTTATTATTCGTTTGGAAGCAGGCTTGAATCCTCGCGCCATATTTCTTCTTCCTGAAGGAAGAGGGGTGAAACCATCTCATTTTGAGGTTTCCTCGCAAAGGGCTTGCCCGCATGCATTACGCCCTCACAATGTTCAATGTTGAATGTTCAATGAAAGGTCATCCTATGTTCAGTTCTTGCCACAAAAAGTCGCTCAAGACATAGTAAAAATCTCTTGATACGCAGTTAATTCATCTTATTCTATCTACGTGAAAATGCAAAAGCCGCAAATACACAAATGGAACCCAAGTTTAGGTTCCATCATCTTAAATCAATCAATTAAACGCAGTCTTTAAAGCAAATTTAGACAATTATAAACTTCTGTTTAACTTTATTTCTGTCCAGTCTGAGCAGCTACTTCGTCGGCGAAATTGGTTTCTTCTTTCTCAATACCTTCTCCGAGGACAAACCGAACAAAACGGCGAACCTGAATGTTTTCTCCTAACTGAGCAATACTCTGCTTGACTAGCTCTTCTACAGTAATGCTTTGATCGCGAATATAGGGTTGAGGTAACAGAGAAATTTCGTTGAGTCGCTTGCCGATTCTACCAGAAACAATCTTCTCCTTGATGTTATCTGGTTTGCCATCGAGGTCATCTCGACCCATTTCAATTTCTTTTTCCTTAGTGACGGTTTCTTCAGGAATATCCTCTACTTTGACGAATTCTACGTTAGGACAAGCTGCAATTTGCATTGCAATATTCTTGACTAACTCTTGGAATTCTTCGCGACGAGCCACAAAGTCAGTTTCGCAGTTGACCTCAACCAGAACACCAATACGTCCTCCAGTATGAATGTAGCTTTCAACTAAACCTTCAGCCGCCACGCGACCTTGTTTTTTATCAGCAGAAATAGTTCCTTTTTGGCGCAGCCACTCAATGGATTTGGTCATGTCACCATCATTTTCTGCCAATGCTTTTTTGCAATCCATCATCCCCGCGCCAGTTTTTTCACGGAGTTCTTTGACTACTTTGGCTGATATGCTTGCCATATTCTCTTTGATTTAATTTTAAGTGAGGACAAAATAATTTTAAATTATGTTTGCAGAGGCTCAAAGCTTTGCCTCTGCATATAGTTAATGAGACAATGATTATTAACTACAGTAACTACTCTTCTTCGCTATTGGCTTCAGTAGTTTCAATAGTTTCAGTCTCTGGAGTTTCTTCATACTCTAGCTCTTCTTCTGCGTCTGGATAGTCTTCTTGAGCCTCCAAGCCGTCTTGTAGCTCATCATAATCATCTTGATCGGGTTGCCCATGACGACCTTCGTAGATAGCATCGGCTAACTTACCCACAATCAGCTTGATCGAGCGAATGGCATCGTCGTTAGCAGGAATCGGAACATCTGCCACTAACGGGTCGCAATTAGTATCCAAAATAGAGACTACAGGAATGCCTAACTTCTGACATTCAGCGATCGCATTATGTTCCCGCTTTTGATCGATAATAACTACAATATCGGGTACTTTGCGCATCATTTTGATTCCGCCCAGATATTTTTGCAGCTTGCCCATCTCACGGCGCAATACTGAACCTTCTTTCTTTGGTCTTTTTTCTAGACCACCACTTTCTTCGAGATATTCTAATTCTTTGAGTCGTTCAACTCTGGTTCTAATTGTTTCCCAGTTGGTTAGCATTCCCCCTAACCACCTTTGGTTAACATAAAATGCACCACAACGAGATGCTTCTTGAGCGATAATCCCTGCTGCTTGACGTTTAGTACCAACAAATAAAACTCTTTGACCCCGCTCTGAAGAGGAGCGCATGTATTCATAAGCTGATTCCATCAACTGTGCTGTCTGCACTAGGTCGATAATATGTACACCGTTACGAGCGGTATAGATGTACTGAGACATTCTGGGATTCCAACGGCGGGTTTGATGACCGAAATGAACCCCAGATTCTAAAAGTTCTGCGAGAGAAACTACTGGCATATTATTTTTTACTCCTGTTTCGGGTTAATCCTCCATTCAGAGACATTTTCGCGATAGTAAATCTATGAGAAAACACCCGAATTTCTGAATGTGTGAATTTTTTACTGCGTTTATTAGTCTAACACTATAGGCTCAGTGTGTAGCAGTAGGATATAACTAAAATACGAGCCTTGCACGAATCGCCCATCAGCTAGTAACGAAGAATAGAAGACCAAGGGCTAGCTCTAATGCAAGTAAAGCGGTCAAAGATTTTTTTCTAATTCCTTTAACCCTTAACCTTTTACCTTTTACCTTTTACCCCTACTAAATTCAGGTTGATAATATTCAGGCAGAAACTCCAATATGGCACTACTGAAAAGTCAATAAGATATTCTAGAAGAATTGAAACTGTCAAAGAAGTGTAATCTTCCTGCACCTAGATACAGACCACGAGATTTTTCTCCTCTGGGGAAAGCGGTAACACCAAATAGATACACTCCACCTATATCTGGATTTTCTTTCGGCTTGATGCCGATAGACAACTCACTGCCAATCGGAACTGGTTCAGCAAACTCAACTATTACCTCTCCTGACTCCTCATCAAAAGTTGTGGTTAATTCTATTAGGTCTTCTTTGTTCCGACTTCTGTTCAAGTAAGCTTTAGTTTTTTCAGGTTTAAACTTGATTTTATCTGGCCCAGTCCGTTGCTGGAATATCACTCTTTTTAAAGGCTCACCAATACCTTCGGGAAGCTTTAGGTCAAAATAATAACGTGCTTGCCTAACTCGAACAGCGTTAAAAGTTGTGTAAACATCCAATAGATCTAACCCTGACTCAAAAGAAACTGTACCGTCAGAGGCTTCTACGGCTTGGGTAGGAACACTATCAATAATATTGACAGCTAGAGTAGCTGAACAAAATAGTAAAGAACCAACTGTAGTTATAAGCTTAGACATTGATCTCCAATATTTAACATAAGGAATACTTTTATTAAACAAAATTTTGCTTAGATATTCATGAGACTGACAATTGTCTACTTAAGCGTTAGATAACAACTATGTTTTTATTTCTATCCAAGCTACTACCTCTATTTGTATTTCCTCTGGGATTATCTTGTTTACTACTGTTGTTAGCCCTCTGGCTGAACTTCAAACGCTCTCGTCGAGCTTGGATTCCGACTTCCTTAGCTTTAATTATCTTGCTGAGCGCTGGCAATTCACGAGTAGCTACTAATCTGTTGGCATCCTTAGAACACCAATATCGACCTTCAGTAACTATGCCCCCAGCAGATGCCATTGTAATTTTAGGGGGTGTAACCCGAAACCAAGAACCACCAAGAGTTTTACCCGATTTAAATGAAAGTGGCGATCGC
>JBCCDL010000220.1:0-8267 GCA_039030815.1 Cyanobacteria bacterium P01_A01_bin.83
ACGTAAAGCTTATTGGACTCGCTGGGGTCCTTACGTGAGTGAAAGACAGTGGGGTACAGTTAGAGAAGACTATAGCGAGGATGGTTCTGCTTGGGACTACTTCTCACATCAAGATTCGCTATCTCGTGCTTATCGCTGGGGCGAAGACGGCATTGCGGGGATCTGTGATAACCATCAGCGGATCTGTTTTGCCCTAGCATTTTGGAACGAAGCCGACCCTATTATTAAAGAGAAAATGTTTGGCTTGACGGGTTCCCAAGGCAATCATGGCGAAGATGTCAAAGAGTATTATTTCTATCTCGATAATACTCCGACGCATTCTTACATGAAGTATTTGTATAAATATCCGCAGAATGAATATCCCTATGCTGATTTGGTTGAAGAAAACCAACGTCGCGGTTTTAACGATCCCGAATACGAACTATTAGATACAGGAATCTTTGACGAAGATAAATACTTCGATATATTTATCGAATATGCCAAAAACTCCCCTGAAGATATTTTAATTAGAGTCACCGCACACAATCGCGGTAGTGAAGAAAAACCGTTACATATCTTGCCGACTCTCTGGTTTCGTAATACTTGGTCGTGGTTTAAAGATGCGGATAAACCCGTATTGAAAGTTTACGACCAAAATGATAATTACAGCGTTATCGAAGCAGACAATCCCAGTTTCGGAAAGAGATGGCTGTATTGTAATTTCAATGTTCCTTCTCCTACTAAGAAAGAATTAGAGAGAGGTCAAATGCGGTTACTGTTTACCGAAAACGAAACAAATACCGAACTACTCTTCGGACATCAAAACGCCTCACCCTACGTCAAAGATGGTATTAATGATTATGTGGTCAATGGTAACAAAGATGCAGTAAATCCCGATCGCCTTGGCACTAAATTTGCACCGCACTATCAGCTATCGATTCCTCCAGGGGAGAGTAGAACTATCGAACTAAGACTATGTGATTTGGACTCGTTACCTCATCCCTTTACTGATTTCGATCGCATCTTCGGGCAAAGAAAGCAAGAAGCCGATGAATTTTATAGCTGGATAAATCCCCACGAGATGCCAGAAGATCGTCGTTCGGTACAGCGACAGGCATTTGCAGGAATGTTGTGGAGTAAACAGTTTTATTATTACGTAATCGAAGATTGGTTACAGGGCGATCCTGGTACTGTCCCTCCGCCACAATCGCGTAAAAATGCCAGAAATTCCGAATGGAAGCACCTGTTTAACGACGATATTATCTCTATGCCCGATAAATGGGAATATCCTTGGTACGCTGCCTGGGATTTAGCTTTTCATCTGATTCCTCTGGCAATACTCGACCCCGACTATGCTAAACTTCAGCTTTCCCGTCTGACTCGCGAATGGTACATGCACCCCAACGGTCAGATACCCGCTTATGAATGGGCGTTTAGCGATGTCAATCCCCCTGTAGAAGCTTGGGCAGCCTGGCAGATCTATACCCTGGAGGAGAAGTTTTGGGGACGCAAGGATAAAGACTTTTTAGAACGGATTTTCCAGAAGCTACTGCTTAACTTTACCTGGTGGGTCAATCGGGAAGATGCCGAAGGGAATAACGTTTTTGAAGGTGGTTTTCTTGGCTTAGATAATATTGGTGTATTCGATCGCAGTTCCGAACTTCCCACAGGGGGACATTTAGAACAGGCTGACGCTACTTCTTGGATGGGGATGTATAGTTTAGTTATGCTGCATATCGCCCTAGAATTAGCTCAGGATCGTCCACCCTACGAAGATGTTGCCAGTAAGTTTTTTGAACACTTCCTCTATATTGCCGATGCCATGAACCATATCGGAGATGGTTTTGCCTTGTGGGATGATGAGGATGGTTTTTATTATGATGCGATTAATTTTCCCGATGGTGGGAGATCCCTGTTGAAAGTGCGATCGCTAGTTGGTCTAATTCCCTTATTGGGTGTTAACGTACTCAAACCCGCAACTATTAAAAACTTACCAGGATTCAAAAAACGTTTGAAGTGGTTTATTGATAATCGTCCCGATCTTAAAAGAAATGTAGCCTGTATGGTTACAGAAGGAATGAGTGCCAAACGTTTATTAGCTTTGTGCTATGCCACCCCCAGAAACGACGGTAAACCTAATAAGCTGCAAAGGTTGCTTTCTTATATGTTTGACGAGTCTGAGTTTTTAAGTCCTTACGGAATTCGTTCGGTATCCAAGTATCACGCCCAAAATCCCTTTGTCATGCACGTTAACGGTAACGAGTATCGGGTAGACTATCAGCCAGCAGAATCGACTTCGGGAATGTTTGGTGGTAATTCTAACTGGCGCGGTCCAATTTGGTTTCCGATTAATTATTTGTTACTCGAAGCCTTGCAAAACTTCCATGAATATCTTGGAGATGATTTCAAGGTGGAGTTTCCTACGGGTTCGGGAGATTATAAGAACCTCAACGAAATTATTATCGAACTCTCAATGCGGATGACTAAGATCTTTTTACGGGATGAAACTGGGAAGCGACCTGTCTTTGGCGGGATGGAGAAGTTCCAGAATGACCCACATTGGAAAGATTATATTCACTTCCACGAATATTTTCATGGCGATAACGGTGCGGGTTTGGGCGCATCCCATCAGACAGGCTGGACGGGTGTGGTGGCTCATCTGATTCAACTTTGTGCTGAAAGTGACTTATGAACTACCCAGCTCAAATTAGGGTAATGGATATCTCAGGAAAATCTGCAAATCAGCAAGTAACGGCAGTTATTTCCAGCTATATTCATCCTGGTCGCGAATCAGGCTATGAAGTTAAGAATGGCTATCAGCATCTCTCAGAAAGCTGGGCAGTTTCCAGGTCATTGTGGAGTAATTATTCTGCAACTGCAACCTGGTTTCAGAGCCGAATATGTCATCATTCTGCGCTTTGATCGCTACCAAAATCTCTGTCAGTGGATGCGATCAACTACTTACCCCACCCACATATCAAAGAACGGGCGATCGCTTTGGCTAAACCACCAAATCCGATCGAGTCCAGCTAAATAAAATAAGCAATAGGAAACAGCAAATACTCCAGGAAGAATAACTTCCAGATAAACTGATAAAAATTGGCTATTTCAGCGATCGCTAGTATAAACACCTATATCCTTGATTCTTCAAACATTGTACTTGCTCCTGTCTAAGACGTTTACAGCTAACAGCTGAAAACAGAATCATTCGTCGCAAACATTTAGGTATTTCATATTATTTTCAAGATTGAGTTGAAGTCCTCTTTTTGCCAGCCATTGTTTAATGTTTGGTAGTAGAATTTCGAGGTCTTTTTTGCTTTCTGCCGTGATAATGAAATCATCGGCATATCTACAAAATCCGTATCTTGGAAGTTTAGTTTTTGTTATTCTCTGACGCTTTGCTTTTGGTGAGGATTTATACTCCTTAACTTTGACGTATGCGGAGAGAAATTCATCCATTCCATATATTACTACAAACCTACCTGTGTTTTGGTCGATTGGCTACGCAGTTAATTCTTACGGTGGCGCACCGTTGGAAAAAGTTAAAGAGTATATTAGAAACCAAGATAGATAAACCTTGGCTTCATTATTCACCAACGACCAAAGCAGACGCTTATGCTCGCAGTACTCTTTCGAGGTTTCCGATAGTAATTATGAAGAATAGACATTAGCCCCTATGAACCCTGTGAGTACTTATCGCTTTTTGAGAAATTTCTCTCCAGGGAATATTATGCTTACGGGCTAAAATAGCACAGTCTTCATATTCGGGCTGCACGTTGAGTATTTGCTGTTGCTCTCCTTCTCCCCAACTGGCAATCTTAACTTTAACAGTTCCATATTCTGTCTCTACAGAATGTATCTGGCGATTAAGAATACTCCGTTGTTGTGTACGTTCGCGAATACCCAAGGTAGTTGTTTCACGGAAGATAATTGATTTACAGGTATGAGCTAGATCGGGGTGACAAATAACCGTAAGTAGAATACCTGAACGAGATTTTTTCATACCGATACTTTGGGTAAAGACATCCAATGCACCTGCGGCTAATAACTGCTCAAGGGTATATGCCACCGCCTGGGGACTAAGATCATCAACTTGAGTTTCTAAGACAGAAATAGTTTCTTGTTTGAGTTTGACTAAGGGCTGCGTGGTTACTGTATCTGTCGCCTCGCCAATCCATAACCGCAGAATATTGGGAATTTCGAGATCTCTCGAACCTGCACCCAAACCGATTTTAGATAGCTTCATTGCTGGGGGGTCGCCAAAATCTTGAGCTAAACTAACAGCGATCGCCGCCCCTGTTGGTGTAACTAGCTCTTTTTTGATACCATTGCTATATATTGGCACTTCCCTTGTCTGCCACAGCTTCACCACCGCAGGTACAGGAACAGATAACTTGCCATGGGCGGCTTTAACCGTACCACCTCCAGTAGGCATCGGCGAACAGTATAGCCGTTCAATATCTAGCCAATCTAAACCAATACAGGTACCGACAATATCAATAATGGCATCCGTTGCTCCCACCTCATGAAAGTGAACCTGCTGGGGAGGAATACCATGAACTTGTCCCTCGGCGATCGCTAATTGCTGAAATACCTCCAGACTCCATTGTCGGGCGCGATCAGATAATGATGCAGATTTAATTAAGTTTTCAATTTCTGGTAAGTGTCGGGCAGAATAATGATGATGGTGATGTTGATCGTGATGATGATGTTCGTGCAGTAAGTCAACATTAACCTTAGTTGCCGCTTGCCCGTTACGCATGACGACACTATTGTTTAGCTGATACTCATTTTCTATCCCTAAGCTTTTAAGACTATCAACTAAATATTGCCAGGGCAAACCACAATCGACTAATGCCCCCAGGCACATGTCTCCAGCAATTCCTGTAGGACACTCTAAATAACCAATCTTGACCATACAATATCTCTGACTGCGTTATTGAACCTCCCATCGCCCATGGGCGAGGGATTCTCGCTTCTCAACCTCTTAACTAGGCACGACTAAAAGACCATGCCCCCGCCAGAACGATTCCACGAGCATTTTAATTTAACGTTGCGGACGCATCCGCGTCCTAGTCGTCGTAGACGACGATCTGCGCGTACGCGCTGCGGCGCACCGACCGCAAACGGATTTAAATTCTATTTAATTTTCTGGCTGTGCGTCACCGCTAAACCTAATCTACCAGTACGCTGCTTCGCAGCAGAGCTTCCTTCGGAAGCCTGGACGCGAATGCGTCCGTTCACCATTATAATTTCTAGGGCGATATTTGTCCCGACGATCTGAGGTAAGGAAAGCCAATCCCCTTAATATTTAATGCGCTTTACCGCTATGTAAATTATATTACAAAAGCCACAAACCCTGGCTGGATTTCATGAGGGGCTGCGTGCTGAATTTAGTTCAGCACTTTAAATGCCCCGTCCCATCAGTAAAACTGAGGGTCTTCATCCAGAAGAAAGATAAAAATAATCTTAGCTGTTAATTGAGACAGCAGTTTGAATTTTTTGTCGCTAGATAATTATAGTCGTTCTAATTAATTTCCTTATGGTCTATGTTATCGTTTCGGGGTAATGGGTAATGGGTAATGTGTCAAATGCATTAACTCGTACTGCTATAAATCTGCACTCAATAGTTAAAACAGATAAGTAGATCTATGATCTAATTACAATACGTAATCACAAACAATTCTTAGAGAAGTAAACACAATGGCAATTTTATACGAACTACACCCCAGCCATCCACAGCAAAGAACTATCGATCAAATTGTCACAGCACTAAAAAAAGGTGCAGTTATGCTTTATCCCACAGATACAGTTTACGCCATTGGCTGCGATCTGAGCGTTAAATCTGGCGTGGAAAAAGTCAGAAGAATTAAACAAATGTCCAACGATAAGCCCCTGACTTTCTTGTGTTCTTCCCTATCCAATATAGCTCAATACGCGACAGTAAGCGATCGCGCCTATCGGATTATGAAGCATTTGATTCCAGGCCCATATACTTTTTTACTACCTGCAAGCAAGCAAGTGCCTAAGCTGGTGATGAGTCCTAAACGTAAAACCACAGGGATTAGAGTACCTGAAAACGTCCTGTGTCAAGAATTACTCAAAACTTTAGGTAATCCAGTAGTTTCTACTTCCGCTCATTTACCCGATGAAGATGGAGAATATCCCACGATGAATGTGGAAAAAGCTTATCTGTTTGATGCTTTAGAAAATCAGGTAGACATTATTATTGATAATCAGTCTGATCCAGGTTTTAAAGTCTCTACTATTCTTGATTTTACTACTGATGAACCAGAAGTAGTTCGTCAGGGTTTAGGCTGGCAAGAAGTAGAAAATTGGATCAATGTGGTGCATTAAATATTAGATTACGTAATAGATAAAATTAGTAGTTAAGTAAAAATCATCATTTAATTTTAGATTTAGCAAGTCATGAGTACCGCACCACTTACTTGGCAACAATTGGCAGAACTTACCGATTTTTCCATAGATACTGTTAACGGAGCTACTAATGCTCAAGCAACTCTTCGTTTATTTGGTCAGACAGAAGATGAGGTGCGAGTAACCTTGTTTCGGGATAATCATGCTTGGTGTCCCTACTGTCAAAAGATCTGGCTCTGGTTGGAGGAGAAGCAAATTCCTTACCGTATTCAGAAAGTGACCATGTTTTGCTACGGCAAAAAAGAAAGCTGGTACAAACAAAAAGTTCCCTCGGGAATGTTGCCAGCAGTTGAGCTAGATGGACAAATAATTACCGAAAGCGATGATATCTTGATCGCCTTAGAAAGAACTTTTGGGGTTTTATACCTAGGAATGCAAGATCCGCGCGTAATGCCTCTGCGTCGCTTGGAAAGAACATTATTTAGAGCCTGGTGCGGTTGGTTATGTCGTAGGGCGATTTTTCCAGGACAAGAAAAAGCTAATCGTCAGCAATTTTTGGAAGCTGTGGCAATGGTAGAAGTAGCATTAGCTCAAACACCTGGAGCCTATTTTCTAGAGGAATTTAGTACTGCTGATGTTATTTTCACTCCCTATGTTGAGCGAATGAACGCCAGTCTTTACTACTACAAGGGTTATTCTCTTAGAGAAGAAAACCCTTACTTATCCGCCTGGTTTGATGCGATGGAAACTCGCTCTACCTATCGGGGTACCCAAAGTGATTTTCATACCCACGTTCATGATTTACCGCCACAAATGGGGGGCTGCTACTCTAATGGTGAACCTCAAGCTTTAGAATATCAAGAACGAGTAGATCGGGGAGATTGGTTTAAATTACCAGACGTTACCTATCCTGAGCCTGAAACCTCTCGTGCCGAAGCCTTGCAAAGGGTAATTAAACATCGCGATAATATTCTCAAAGCTAATCCCGCAGAGCCTCAATTGTTTGATGAAGCATTGAGGTGCGCTTTAACCAGAATGATGACAGGAGAAATTTATACTCCACCTTCGGGTTCTGCTGTTGGTCTGAGATATTTGCGAGATAGAATTAATGTACCTAGAGACATGTCGATCTATGCAGCAAAAAGATTACGGACAGCTTTAGAGGAGACTGCGGCATTAGTAGGGTCAGCTCAACCCGAACCAATTCCCGTCAGACATCGTTACGATCAAAATCCTGCTAATTTTGTAGCTGGATAAGCGTTAAACATCAAGATATAAGTCTTAATAGTCAGGAGGATGTTTAAAATTGCCAGCTACCTGATTGATCTGTTCAGCGATCGCCAATAATTCCATTTCTCGCCATCTTTTGCCGACAATTTGCATACCAATGGGTAGTCCATTTTCCTTCTAACTAATTACTATTGTAAATCTCGTTGACCAACTCATAAAAAAGCATTCTGGTAGCTTTAAACAAAATCCTGATCAGACTATCCTTACCCTTAACAGTTTTCTTAAGTTCTTGGTACCGCACGCCTAGGGTTTGACCCACATCGCTACCCAGAAATGAGAATACCAGTGACCCGAAGGTTCTAGGACAATAGCCGTAGGTTGAAACGACAATAGTTTCTCTACCCTAGCCCTGGAACAATCAATCTTGTAAAATTTCTTGTCTCGACAAAGCTTTTTATAGTGCTGCTGAATATTGACAGGAAATTCACAAAGGCAGCACAAAACAGCCGAACCACGTCCGACATCTAAACCAACGATAGGTAGGGTTTGCTGAATGAGTTTGAATAGTTGAGCTAAAGAAGGTTACAAGCATTTTGGGTACAGAAAAAAGTGAGGAGAAAAGGGCGAAAAAGCTTGAAAATTCGTAAAAGACCCTTGCACTTTAATTAGCCAGAACAAAT